>NZ_LKCP01000001.1:0-3279 GCF_001518755.1 Bacillus sp. AM 13(2015)
TTTCAGAAATGCTGTTGGCAATTTCTTTAAGCAAAATGGTTTTCCCAGCCTTAGGCGGTGCAACGATTAAACCACGCTGACCAAATCCAACTGGCGCCATCATGTCCATAATTCTAGTAGACAGGTGATTAGGCTGTGTTTCAAGAATCATTTGGCGGTCAGGAAATAGCGGTGTGAGTGCAGGAAAGTGAACACGTTCCTTTGCTGATTCTGGGTCGTCCCCATTTACCGCTTCTACATGAAGGAGGCCATAGTAGCGTTCATTCTCTTTTGGAGGTCTTACCTTTCCAGACACTTTATCTCCATTTCGTAAATCAAAGCGTCTGATTTGTGAAGCTGAAATATAAATGTCTTCAGAACTTGGGGAGTAGTTAATCGGTCTTAAGAAACCAAATCCCTCAGACTGGATAATTTCAAGAACCCCTTCCATAAATAAGAGATCCTCTTGCTCAGCATTCGCCTTTAAGATGGCAAAAATTAATTCTTTTTTTGTTAGTTTGCTGTAATAAGAGATTTTGTATCGTTTTGCTAACTCATACAGCTCTTTTAATTTCATATTTTCCAAAGATGAAATCGAAACATCTTTCAATATGGACACCACACTTTTCTAGTCAATGTATTTCTTTACAAATGCATGACCATTGTATTTGATTAGCTTTTTAATTCCGTTGTTGTTGGAATGACCTCGCTCTGATGGTAACGCTCCCACTCGTTTTATCGTGAAAGATAGGAACAATGTGAAATAGAGCTTTTTTAACATAGAGAAGGATAATGAGTATATCGTCATGATGCGGCAGTATTTAAACTTGTTGAAGCTTAAAAGAAGTAAATTCGCAGAAAATTTCGCAGCACTCTTTAGTTTTACCTCATTTGCAGAGAATATTCAACTTTAAAAAGAAAATGATATACATTTGACACCTATATGAAAAGCGGGTAATGAATACCCGCTTTCAGATTACGGACGAATGACAAGATTCGGTTTTTTCTTTAAGCTGTGTCTGCCGTCTACGAAACGAACTGTACCCGATTTCGCACGCATGACAACACTATGCGTTGTTCCAACAGAGCCTTTGAATTGAACACCTTTAAGTAATTCCCCGTCTGTTACACCTGTCGCTGCAAAAATGGCGTCATCTCCTTTTACGAGATCTTCCATTCTGAGGACTTTACCAACATCCAGCCCCATTTTCTCACAGCGTCTTAATTCTTCTTCACTTTGAGGAAGAAGCTTACCATGAATTTCACCACCAAGTGCCTTTAATGCAACAGCAGAAAGGACACCCTCAGGCGCTCCGCCTGAACCAAATAGAATATCAACACCTGTGTGATCAAATGCTGTATTAATGGCTCCTGCAACGTCACCATCATCGATCAGTTTAATTCTTGCTCCTGCTTCTCTCAGTTCAGCAATAATTTTTTCATGTCGATCTCTGTTTAAAATCGTTGCAACCACATCTTCAATATCTTTGTTTTTCGCTTTTGCAACAGCGCGAAGATTATCAATGACAGGCGCTTCAATATCGATGCAGCCTACCGCTTCTGGACCTACTGCGATCTTATCCATGTACATATCAGGTGCATTCAGCAGGTTGCCATGATCTGCAACTGCAATGACAGCTAAGGCATTCCAGCCGCCGCTTGCCACAATGTTTGTTCCTTCTAATGGATCAACAGCGACATCCACGCGAGGTCCATATCCGTTCCCAAGCTTTTCCCCAATATAAAGCATTGGTGCTTCGTCCATTTCCCCTTCGCCAATCACCACTGTTCCCTTCATCGGAATGGTGTCAAATACATCACGCATTGCACTTGTTGCAGCATCATCCGCTTCGTCTTTTAATCCTCTTCCCATCCAACGGGCAGATTTTAATGCAGCTGCTTCTGTCACCCGTACTAGTTCCATCGATAAACTTCTTTCCATTTTTGTCCAAATCTCCTCTCACAGTCAAAGCCTTATGAATTTTGAAGTTCTTCTATTTCTTGGTCATTCAGCTTTTCACGCCAGATGGTTGCACCCAAGCCTTCAAGCTTCTTCTCAAGCAAACTATATCCTCTGTCTATATGTTCAAGCCCTGTGATTTCGGTCACACCGTCTGCCATTAGCCCTGCGACAACAAGACAAGCTCCTGCACGCAGATCACTTGCTTTGACCTTTGCTCCTTGAAGCTGCGTTTGTCCGGTAATAATAGCGGATCTTCCTTCGACCTTCATGTTTGCACCCATTCGGCGCAATTCGTCAATGTGCTTAAAGCGAGCTGAGTAGATCGTATCTGTGACCACACTCGTGCCTTTCGCTTTTGTTAACAGCGCCGTCATCGGCTGTTGAAGGTCAGTCGGAAAGCCCGGATACACAAGGGTTTTGATATCGACAGGCTTGAGTCCTTCGTTTCTGCCAACGATCAGCATCTGATCGTTGCTCGTTTCAATGGTGAACCCCATTTCTCTAAGTTTCGCCGTAATTGATTCTAAATGAGTTGGGATCACATTATCAAGTACAACTTCATCTCCCATCGCTGCACCAGCTATTAAAAATGTTCCTGCTTCGATGCGGTCAGGGATGATTGAATGCTTACAGCCATGAAGGGATTCTACACCTTCGATTCGAATGACATCGGTCCCCGCACCTTTGATTTTGGCACCCATGCTTGCAAGCAGTGTCGCTACATCAATAATTTCGGGTTCCTTTGCAGCATTTTCAATCACGGTTTTTCCTTCAGCCAGTACGGCTGCCAGCATGATGTTGATTGTCGCACCTACACTGACAACATCAAGATAAATCCGGGCTCCGACTAATTTTTCAGCGCGCAAATAAATCGCACCCTGCTCGTTTGTCACCTCGGCTCCGAGTGCTTCAAAGCCTTTGATATGCTGATCAATCGGTCTAGGTCCTAAGTGACATCCTCCTGGCAGTCCGATGACAGCCTGCTTGAATCTTCCCAGCATGGCTCCCATTAAATAATAGGATGCACGCAGTTTCTTCACTTTTCCATTAGGAAGCGGCATACTGATCATGGAAACAGGATTAACAACCATTTCACCTTTTTCAAAAGTGACCTTTCCGCCAATTTCTTCTAACAGATCTCGCAATGTGTCGATATCTGATATATGCGGAAGGCCTTCAATGGTTACTGGAGAATCAGCGAGAATCGTGGCAGGAATCAGTGCCACAGCACTATTTTTCGCACCACTAATATGTACGGTCCCGCGCAAGGGATCACCGCCGGCAATGTTTAACTTTTCCATATTTGTCTCCCTTCTTAAAGAAGATCACTGTTGGAG
>NZ_LKCP01000002.1:0-157796 GCF_001518755.1 Bacillus sp. AM 13(2015)
TTTATTTTGGGAAATAGGAAAGGCTTATTAGAACTAAGAAATGCAATAGACAAGGCTTTAGAAACCGGTTGTTCTACTTCAACATTATTTCCGTCTGATTATGAAGGATATGATGTCTATGTTGCTTTAGTAGACGAGGAGCAAAGGTTTGAGAAATTAACAACTCCTTATGTTGAAGAATACGTACAAGAGGAAAATGCGGTTGATCCAATTGAGATCATTAAAGAATATGAAGCTGAAAAGGGCAATTCCTTATAAAGAGATTCCCCTGCTTGTGAACTCGTTTGCTAGTGAATCAAATGTCTATGGATTTGGCTTGTCATTGGGTTTTGTCCAGTACTTGATGTCTTCCAATGCTCTTTCAATGTCATCCATATCGTCAATTCCTAAAGTACTATCAAATTTCGAAGATAGTATCTTTCGTACTTTAGCGAGTCTTTGAGTGACCTCCCACTCATCTATAAATCGTGTGGTTTCTGTTTCATATTCTCCTCTATATGCTTCCTCACCATACTCATAAAATTTTTCACCATAATAAGAACCCATGTTATGCAAAGACAAAAGAATCAAATTCATTTCTTTTAATACCTCTAACATTTCATCACCCGTGTAGGTGATGTTTTGATTAGACTTTAGCATTGACTCCCACCCTTAAAATAAGAAATGTTGATATACGCCGCAACCAATACGCTTGTGTTCATCATATTAAAAAAACCCCCGGGATCGGGGGTTTCAGCGTGTAGACAAACCCTCGCATTCTTTGTCAGTTCTGCGCTCCGGTGCTCACGAATGTCAAATTCGCTCCGCTCCGGTGCTCGCCCTTCCTAGACTGCAAAGGTTTTCTATCACGCTGAAAAGAAGACAAAGGGCTAAAATAAAGATCATTTTAGCCCTTTGTCAACAATCTGAAACCCCCGGAATCGGGGGTTTTTCTTTAGTTCTTGATGAATTTCTCAACTAATGAGCTTGTTTTGTAGTCGTTCAAATCAAGTTTCCATTGGTCGATATCGTTTTTCTTCATGTTCACTTCTACTGTTTCTTCAGAAGATGATGGTCCTAATTTTTTAAATTCATCTGGATAGATAGAAAGTAGATATTTCTGTGCATCATCATAAGATGCTGAACGGTTTTTGCTGTAGAACTCAGTCGCTTTCTCTTTCAAACGATCGACAAGCGGACTTGCATCGATTGGTGTAAGAGTTACAGTCACGACAGCTTTATCACCACTGATCGCTTTTGTTTTTGTTGATACTTTTGATTTTTCAGCTAATGTTTCTTTTACTGCTTTTAAAAGCTTATCAAGGTTTTCGTCCTTCGCTGAGCTAGAAGAAATACCTGATGAAGTGATATAACCTTGTTTGAATGATTTATCAAACTCGTTCACAACAGTTGATTTGTTATCACCTGTTAGTTTTTCGAAATCGTCGTTTTTCTTACCAAAAATCATCACATCAATATAAGAAGAAAGAGCTTTTGCAGATGCTTGTAGTGTATCTGCTTTTTTCATTAAGTCTTTTCCTTTAATATCGAATTCTAGTGTTTTGTCATCTTTTTTCGATCCACTGCCTGGCTCTGTGTAAACAAGCTGATAGTCTTTGTCTTTGTCAACAACAAAGAATAGACCGCCTTTTGTTACTTTGTCTGCATTTAAAGAGCTTGAAGATAATACTTCATTGTAGTCATCTGGAGAGATCGTAGATACTTGTGCGTCATCTTGGTAAAGTGTGAAGTTGCTTTTATCAACATTGAGAGGCTCTTTGCTGATATTTTTTACAGATACATTCACTTTTAGTACATACTGATCATCCTGTACAGATGTATCGTATTGAGGTGGTAATGTGTACTCAGCACTTTCTACCTTTACTTCTGCTGCATCAAGAGATTTTTTGGTATCGTTTTCTTTCGCAGCTGTTTTGTCTTTACCACCACTACAAGCGGCAGCGACAACAGTTACACACAAGATCAGAAGAAACAGGGATAATTTCTTTTTAAACATGTCGTGTTTTCCTCCTCGGGTTTATGGTGAATTTCATTGAAAAGCTGTAGTTCATATCGTTCTTTTTGCACAAAAAGAAAAATACTGTATGTTTTTTACTGTAGAATGAAGCGAAAGTACTGTCAATACCTCAGTGCGTTTCCGAGGTTGATTGGCTTCAAGTAGTAAAAATGACACTAAGTTGAGAGGAGAAACTTGTAATTTATTATTTGATATCTCCTGTAGAAACTCAACATTTTATATTTTAAGGTTTTGAGTCGGATTATTGAATAGGTTCAAATGACTGTTTTTGAAGATGATGTCGCAATTAGAAGGATTTTTATGACTTGTAAATGAGTATATAGTAATGAATATTTTTTCCTGCTATGTGGATGATCACTTGGTTTGTGTGTTGTTGACAGCAAGACACATGTCCAGCAAATTTAGACAGGCTGCCGACACTGAACGTGCTTTTTCATGTCAAAATGGCAGTCATCTACACAGAAACGCTACATAAAATAAAAGAGAAACGAACTGGAGGTGGATGTATGGCAGTGGTAAGAGCGACAAGCTCTGATATTGATTTAATGGCCAGACTGCTGAGAGCGGAGGCAGAAGGTGAAGGGAAGCAAGGGATGCTGCTCGTAGGAAATGTGGGCATCAATCGGCTGCGTGCCAACTGTTCTGACTTTAAAGGGCTGCGTACGATTCCACAAATGATTTATCAGGAGCATGCATTCGAAGCGGTCACGCATGGGTACTTTTATCAACGAGCACGAGAAACTGAAAAAACACTTGCGCGGAGAAATATTAACGGAGAACGTTTTTGGCCGGCAAAATTCAGCCTTTGGTATTTTAAACCGCCTGGCAATTGTCCGGCGACTTGGTACAATCAGCCGTTTGTGGCGAGGTATAAGTCGCATTGCTTTTATCAGCCAACCGCCGAAACGTGTGAAAATGTCTATAACACCTTTTAGCTTGATGAAACGCACAATCCTCTTAGAGTACGAATGCAGAGGGTTGTGTTTTTGTTTTTTCCAAAATGGGTAACCATTGTGTATCAACAAGATGAAGCACGTGAATGGAGGAAATAAAGATGTATCAAGATTTAAAAGGGAAAACAGCCATTGTTACAGGCTCTTCAAAAGGAATTGGACAAGCGATCGCATTGCGGTTTGGACAAGAGGAAATGAATGTGGTTGTAAACTATAAAGGCGATGAAGATGGAGCTGAAGAGACCGTAAAAGCCATTCAGCAGCACGGAGGTGGGGCGGTGAAAGTGCACGCAGACGTCTCCAAAGAGGAAGGTATCCAAGCTATCATGGATACAGCACTGGAGCATTTCGGTACAGTAGATGTATTCGTCAATAATTCAGGCTTCAACGGCGAAGAAGCGCTGCCGCATGAGATGACGCTGGAGCAATGGCAAAACGTCATCGATGTGAACATAACAGGCGCATTTTTAGGTGCAAAGGCTGCGCTCGCCTATATGATGGAGCATGACATCAAAGGGTCTATTTTAAATATTTCCAGTGTCCATCAGGAAATTCCGCGCCCGTTCAATGTTCATTATTCCACTTCAAAGGGCGGAATGAATATGATGACGAAGACGCTGGCTCTTGATTATGCAGAAGCAGGTATTCGAATCAATGCGATTGCGCCAGGTACCATGGCAACCGAATCAAATGATGATTTGCAGGATGAACAGAAAAAACAAAAGCAGCTTGAGAAAATTCCGATGAGAACCTTCGGTGAACCGAAGGAGATTGGGTCCGCTGCTGCATTCCTCGTTTCTAAGGAAGCGGCGTATATCACAGGAACCACCTTATTTGTGGATGGTGGAATGACACTTTATCCTTCTCAAATCAATGATTAATACAAAAAACATCCGCCTGTTCAGCCAGCGGATGTTTTTTGTTCGTAGCGTTGTGCGGCTTTGGCTGGTTTGCCGAGCAGCATCGGATACTTGCTCAGGAAGGAGATACATGGCACCATGAGCAGCAATGTGCCGATCGTGTAAAAAAAGTGTCCAAGAGCGCTGCGCTGTACCAGCAATATTGATACCAAGTCCATAAAAAACAAATGCTTTCATGATATCGATGCCGGCAAACTGCAAGACAAGAATGACAATAGAATTACGTCCTAGATACGTCAAAATAGGGGATGTTTTCAATTTAAAGCTTAAATAAATCACGGCGGCTGAACCGAGCAGAGCACATGCATAGAAAATAAAGAGATCACCGTAGTCGTTGACGCGCATATCGATCCGTGAATTAAAGCTTTGCATGTAAGCCGTCAGCACAAGCAGACCTGTACATAAAAGAAGGGTTGGATCTGTTTTTAATTCCACAAACCACTGCTTTGCTAAAAAACCAATTGAATAAAACACAACAGCCGTCAAGGCAACATTGGCATTCCAAGGAAGACTTTGATCTAAAAGCAAGGTAGTAGCATATCCAGCACCGCCGCAAAGAACAGTCAGCAAGATCACGGCAGCGGGTTTTCCTTTTGTCAGACGATGCATAAAGAAAAATAATATTTCCACTAAAAAGAGCGTCGTTAAAAACCAAATCGCTGGGTTATGTGTGAGCCTTGCTTCATCTGCATTGGATATGAAAATTCCTGTAAACGGAACGAAAGGGTCAATATCCGTTTGTCCCTTGAATGCGAAAAAACGAGTAACGGAGAACCAAAATACATACGTAATGATGGAGAAATAGAGATAGGGCAAGAGTAAGCTTTTGGCTTTTTTCTGAATAAATGACAGAGCAGGGGATGAGGATGATCGAAACATCATACCTGATAGTAAAAAGAAAAGCGGCATATGAAAAGAGTAAATGAATTGCTTGAGCGAATCTGGAATGGGCACATGCGCCATGACCACGAGCAGAATGCCGATTCCTTTAGCTGCATCTACCCAATCGAGTCTCTTTTTCATGTCCTGTCATCTCCTTCTTTCTCAGCGTCGTAAACCGTTCTTTGAATATGTACCTCTACTATATAAAAGGTACACCTCTTATGCGTTTACAGTTCGCTAACGATTAGAAGACACATTTGCGATCAGATGACAGACGGAAGGATTTTGACATCTTGATGTTACATTTCCCATTTTTTATGACAATGTAAAAAAGAAGCCTAGAAAGCTGGCTTCAAAATAATTCTGCTATTCGCTTGAAGGAACGCTGTTTTTCAATTGGATCAAAGGAATTGTTGAGAATCATGATGTCATCCGTTTGATAGCGGTCCATCAAGGTCTGTAATTGTTCTTTCACCGTTTTCTTTGAGCCGACAATCATCCGCTGGCGGTTTTGCAGCACTTTTTCCTTCTCCTGCGTGGTGTAGTGATAGGCATTTGCTTCTTCTATAGAAGGAACGCGGCTGTCCAGTCCTTTTTCAACACGCAGCAGCCATAAATCTGTACTGCTGGCGATCCGGTCTGCTTCTTCATCTGTTTCACCGCAGATGACAAAGACGGCAAACATAGATTGTGGCTGGCTGGAAAAGGCAGATGGGGAAAAGTGTGATCGATATGTCTCAAATGCTTGCTTGCCGCGTGCAGGATGGATAAAGTGGCCAAAAATATAGTTGATTCCAAGCTCCGCCGCCTGCATGGCACTATTTTCTCCCAGTCCAAGCAGCCAAACCGGCGGATGAGCATCAACAAGCGGAGCAGCTTTCACGCCTGCATGCGGATGATCAGAAGGCAGGCTGTCTGATAAGTAAAAAAGAAGGTCCTTCAACTGGCGGTCAAACTGAGACAGGTCTTTATGCACGCCGTCTGTCAAAGCGAGTCTCGTCCTTTCGATCCCGCCCGGGGATTTGCCGACTCCGATCTCAATCCGTCCAGGATAAAGGGCCTCAAGCTGCCGCGTGACCTCTGCTACTTTAAAAGGACTGTACTGAGGAAGTAAAATGCCGCCAGATCCGGTACGCAAGGTCGATGTATGAGCCGCAATATGAGCCATTAATATTTCAGGCGCCGTACTAGCGAGCCCCCTTGTGCTGTGGTGTTCAGCGAACCAATAGCGCTCATACCCAAGCGTTTCAGCCAGCTGAGCCAGCTGCGTTGTATGAATCAATGTCTCCTGAGCAGACTGACCTTTAGGAATGGCGACTTGATCTAATATATGAAGTGATGGCATCATCAACATCCTTTCAACAACATGCTGAATATAAGTATAAAGAAATCAATGGGTGGAAGGAAACGAAAGGGTTTATCCTTTGAACACATGCTTTTATCTTTTCTATATCAACATATGAAACCACATCTTACGCTCCTTATCAGCAAGAGCTGCTCATCGGGAACTTTCGACAATGTTTCACATGAAACACTTCATTTACGACATGAACTATTTTCAATATGCATCTTTCTTTAAAAAAATATAAAGTGTTTGAAACCTATCTTGAACATAGATCGTATATACTAGTAAATAGAAAAAAGAGTAAGAGGCTCCAATGTCATTTCATGAATTTTGTCGAATTTTCATGTATGATGATTTTAATAGGGTCCATCGCTTAATAAATAGATTTTTATTATGCTGGAGGAGTGATTGATTTGGCGATTACATTAGAAAAAGGTCAACGTATTGATTTAACAAAAGGGAAAGCAGGGCTAACGAATATTCTTGTTGGACTTGGCTGGGACCCTGTATCACAAGGCGGCGGGTTTTTAGGAAAGCTGTTTGGCGGCGGAGGCGGCGCTGATGTTGATTGTGATGCTTCAGTGCTCATGCTGAAAAATGATAAGTTTACGGAAAATAAAGATTTGATTTATTTTGGCAACCTAAAAAGCAAATGCGGCAGTGTTGAGCATACAGGTGACAACCTGACTGGTGAAGGAGACGGAGATGATGAACAAGTCCTCGTCAACTTGAGCAAGGTGCCGGGTAATGTGAATAAATTGGTGTTTGTCGTGAACATTTATGATGCCCTTAGAAGAAACCAACACTTTGGTATGATTCAAAATGCTTACATTCGCATCGTTGATCGTTCAAACAATCAAGAATTAGTGAAATATAATTTAAAAGATGACTATGCAGGAAAAACATCGTTAATCGTCGGAGAACTTTACCGTCAAGAGAATGAGTGGAAGTTTGCGGCTCTTGGAAATGGTACAAATGATGCGAAGCTTGCCGATATTACGAGAAACTACATTTAAACAGAAGGGAGAGGTTCCTAGTGGGAATTTCTTTAGCGAAAGGTCAAAAAATTGATTTAACAAAAACGAATCCGGGTTTAACAAAAGTAGTCGTTGGTCTTGGCTGGGACGTCAATAAGTATGACGGCGGACATGACTTTGATCTAGACGCAAGTGTATTCCTTTTAGATGCAGCAGGTAAAGCAAGCTCTCCATCTGACTTTGTCTTTTACAACCAAACAACTGGCGGAGGCGGCAGTGTCGTACATACAGGCGATAACCGCACTGGTGAAGGGGACGGAGATGACGAGCAGGTAAATGTTGACCTTGCAGCTGTACCAGCAAGTATTGAGAAGATTTCATTTGTCATTACAATTCATGATGCAGAAGCGCGCAGTCAAAACTTCGGACAAGTGTCTAACGCATATGTACGTATTTTAAATGCGGCTTCGAATGAAGAACTCATTCGCTACGATTTGGCAGAGGATTTCTCAATTGAGACAGCCATTATTGTAGGTGAATTATACCGTCATGGCGGGGAATGGAAATTCTCAGCTGTCGGATCAGGCTATCAAGGCGGTCTTGCACGCATTGCAACGGACTTCGGCTTAGATATCGGATAACGATAGCTTCCTATTTTCAAAGACAGGAGAGATACGAATATGGCGATTCAGCTTTCAAAAGGACAACGTGTCGATTTAACTAAAACCAACCCAGGGCTGACGAAAGTGATGATCGGTCTTGGCTGGGATACGAATAAATATTCTGGCGGAGCCGAATTTGATTTGGACGCTTCGGCTTTCTTGGTAGATGCAAACAATCGTTGTCAGCAAGATACAGATTTTGTGTTCTATAATAACCTTCAGCATCCGAGCGGCAGTGTCACTCATACAGGTGATAACCGGACGGGTGAAGGAGATGGAGATGACGAGCAAATTCTCGTTGATTTCTCGAAAATTCCTGCTAACATTGATCGTATCGGAATTACAGTTACGATCCATGATGCAGAGACGCGCAGCCAAAATTTTGGACAAGTCTCTAATGCATTTGTTCGTGTTGTAAATGAAGAGGGCGGGGAAGAATTGATTCGCTTCGATTTAGGCGAAGACTTCTCAATTGAAACAGCTGTTGTGGTATGTGAATTGTACCGACACGGAAGTGATTGGAAGTTTAACGCGATCGGAAGCGGATTCTCTGGCGGACTTGCAGCTCTTTGTCAAAATTATGGGTTAGAAGTGTAAATAAGAGAAACAAATCAATTCAAGAGGTGCTGTCAAAAACTCATATGAGGGCCTTTTCCAAAGTGAGAAAGAAACAGCGATCAAGAATAGCAGCAGGCGAAAGCCTGCTGATGCTTCTACACTTATAGGAGGAAAACCAGTTGGACATTTTGAAACATATGTTGGATACATATGCCTCGTTTTTTGATTGGCATATGTGGGCAGAGGTGTTAACAGACCCTGTCTCTTGGGGGCTTATTGGGACGCTTGTCGTGCTTGAAGGATTGTTATCAGCAGATAACGCACTTGTATTAGCTGTGATGGTGAAACATTTACCGGAAAAACAGCGTAAAAAGGCATTAACCTACGGATTAATTGGCGCTTATTTCTTCCGTTTTCTATTCATTGGCGTAGGGATGCTGCTTATTAAATTCTGGTGGATTAAGGTTCTTGGAGCTGCTTACTTAGCATGGCTTGTCATTAAGCACTTCTGGTTAGGTGATGGCGATGATGAAGCGAAGGAATTGAAAAAAGAAGGCTGGTTGATTCGGGTATTTGGTATATTCTGGGCAACCGTTATCTCTGTAGAAATTATGGACCTTGCCTTCTCGGTTGATAGTATTCTTGCAGCATTCGCTGTATCTGAGGAAGTATGGATTCTTCTATTAGGCGGAATGCTTGGAATTCTCATGATGCGTACAGTGGCACAGTTGTTCCTTGTTCTTATTGACCGTATCCCAGAGCTCGAGAATACAGCGTTTATTCTTATCGGGATCATTGCGATCAAAATGGGCTTGAGTGCTGCTCACATTGAAATCCCGCATCTTGTATTCTTTGCGATTATTATCCTAGCATTTATCGGAACGTTTATTGTTCATAAAATCAATAAGAAGAAACATCAAGGTGTAACAAACGAAGCTGCGGCTTCAAAAGAAGAATAGGACGATCAAAAAGGAATGGAGTTGATTAGCGGCTCCATCCTTTTTTGAATCATCAAGTCATTTGTTCGATTTTCTCTCAACAACAGGAGGTGGCACAGCATGCGGTATTTTCAGTTTTTATCAGAGGCGAGGCAGCACGATATTTTTTTCAAACGGCCGGGGACGATGCATTTGATGACGCCAAGGCACGTACTTGCGCATGCATTAGGTGCTACTTTGTATATGCCTGCAACAAGACAGGATATAGCAGACATGCTGCTGTCGCAGAAATATGAAGCACTTTGCTCTGTTGTATTTTGTTTAGAGGATGCCATCGGTGATCAAGAAGTGGAAATGGCTGAGCAGAATCTAGTGGTACAACTCGCCAAACTGTCGGACAAATTGACGCATATGCCTGAAACGGCTGAACAATTGCCGCTTTTATTTATTCGGGTTCGTTCGCCGAAGCAGCTGCTCAAAATGGCAGATTTGCTAGGTTCATCTCTTCATTTATTGACGGGTTTTGTATTTCCAAAGTGTTCTATTCATAATGCAAAGGATTATTTGGACAGCTTGAAACAGGTTTCAGCACAAACGAAGACAAAGCTGTACGGTATGCCCATTTTGGAAACACCCGATTTATTAGAAAAAGAAACAAGATATACGGTACTGTCTGAGTTAAAGCAGATCATGCTGAATGATGAAGAATATATTTTGAATATTCGTATTGGGGCAACGGACCTTTGCGGCTTATATGGCATTCGCCGTGACCGTGACACCACCATCTATGAAATCAGATTGATTGCTGATTTGATCACAGATATGATCAATTATTTTGGCCGTTCCTTTGTTGTATCAGGTGCAGTATGGGAGCATTTTGGCCCTGCACGAAAGGAACAAAAACCATTCATCCGTGCGCTTTCTAAGGGCGGTGAGCTGTCCTTATCTGAATTCGATGATGTACAAGGTTTACTCAAGGAGACAAAACTCGATGTAGCCAACGGCATACATGGGAAAACAGTGATCCATCCAACACATCTCAAGCCAGTGCAAAGCATGTACGTTGTGACAAAGGAAGAGTACATGGATGCTTTAAGTATTTTAGAACATGCTGACGGCACAGTTGGCGTAATGAAGAGTGCCTTCTCTAATAAGATGAATGAAACGAAGCCCCATTACAGGTGGGCAGAGCACATATTAATTAAGTCAGACATTTACGGGGTGTTTCATGAAAATAGAAGCTATATCGACATACTCACAGAATCAGAAGCGGCATACGCTGAACATCTTGGAACATATGGAGGTTGAGCTTGACCTCAAAGAAGGGGCGCTCCAGCTGGAGAAAGAGCATCTTTTTGAGATGGCAGCAAGGGTGAACAAAAAAAGAGCCTTTTTATTCGTTAGTAAGGTGCTTGGAAAGCATATTCCTGTTCATCCAGTGAAACCGCTCCTTGTCTCGGGTCTTTTAGCGATGGCATATTCCAAAGAGCAAACGGGACAGACGCCTCCGTACCAAGATTTTCTTGTAGAGGCACTCAAGACGGATGATCACGCGGCGTTAACGGCAGCCTATGAAACACTCAAAAAAGAAAAGCTTTCAGCTGGCAATGAGCCTGTCGTCATCGGCTTTGCGGAAACAGCAACAGCCCTTGGACATGGTGTGTATGATGTGCTAGAAGGCGCATCTTACATTCATACGACACGTGAACAGCTGCTGGGTCTTGACCCGTCATTGGTATTTGAAGAAGAACATTCGCATGCAACAGACCAGCTTTGTTATGCAGATGAAGCATTACTTCGCACAGACCGCCCCATCGTGTTAGTAGATGATGAAGTCACGACAGGCCGTACAAATATCAACATCATTCGTGACCTTCATGCAAAGTACCCGCGGCATTCTTATACCATTCTTTCCATTTTGGACTGGCGGACGGAGGAGCATGAGAAAGCCATGTGCCAGCTTGAAGAGGAGCTCGGAATTCACATCACATCATTGTCTTTATTAAAAGGGCAGATGGTCTTTAGAGGCAAAACGCTTGATGAACCAGCTTATTCGTATGAGATTGCGGAGCAAGAGAAGCGGCCAAGTCTCTCTTTTCATTCTCTTCAATCTTTCTTTAAGCAAGTGCCGTATTCACTTTCTCATGCAGCAAATTCGGCTGGTCATTCGCCATATATACATGAAACGGGCCGTTTTGGTTTAAACGTAGCAGATACGGAAGCACTCGACCAAGCAGCTGCTGAAGCGGGATTGAAGCTGCGGCAGGAACGCAAAGGAAAACAAACACTCTGCTTAGGGACAGGTGAGCTGATGTATGTACCGATGAGACTGTCTGCACATATGGGAGAAGGCGTTCGCTTTCATTCAACAACGAGAAGTCCTATTCACCCAGTCGAAAAGGATGGATACGCTGTTCAAAATGGGTTTACCTTTATGAATCCAGAAGATGCCCGAATTCAGCACTACGTGTACAACATTCCAAAAGGTGAATATGATGATGTATTTCTCTTTTTTGAGAAAAAGGTCTCTCAGGAGGCATTGCTTCCGCTTATTCATTTATTTGCCGAGCGGCATGTGAAGCATGTGCATATTGTGACTTTATCAGACGAGGTGAAGGTGAATGGCTAACGTGTATACAAAGATGGGAAGCTATCCAGAGCAGGATGTAACCTTCTTACTCAAAGATTTATCCTCTATTGAGATGGAGAAAAGTACAGAAGAGCGGGAGCGTTCAATTCAGAGTGGTGCGCATTATTCAGAAATGCTGCCAATTGAATATAAACCAACTGAATCTTATATGACTTTATTCTATCAATCTCTTGAAGAAAGTAAGGAAAAGGTAGCCGAAGCAGTAGCTGTTGTAGCAGAACAGATTGTGAAAAAGCGAGGCTTCAAAACCGTGCTTTGCAGCTTGGCGCGTGCAGGAACACCGATCGGGGTGCTAATCAAACGATATATTCGAAAGACATATGGTATCGATCTGCCTCATTACAGCATCTCTATTATTCGCGACCGCGGAATAGACGAGAATGCACTGCATTATATGCTGAAAGAACATCCAGGCTTTGAAATTGCTTTTATCGATGGATGGACTGGAAAAGGTGCCATTTCGAAAGAGCTCGAAAAAGCTGTGATTGATTTTGAAAAAAAATATGGCGTGCGTCTTTCGAGTGAGCTGGCTGTGCTGGCGGACCCTGGCTATTGTACACATGTATATGGAACGAGAGAGGACTTTCTCATTCCAAGTGCCTGCCTGAATTCGACGGTATCAGGGCTTGTCAGTCGTACGGTACTAAACAACCGCTGGATCAATGCCGATGATTTCCATGGGGCAAAGTATTATAAAGAGCTGCTTGATGAGGATGTGTCCAATCTGTATGTGGATACGATTGAAGATGCATTTTCCAGCCTCGGACCAAATGTACAAGAGAAAGCAGAAACCATACTTACGCAAGGGACGCCGGCAGATTGGCGCGGAATGGCATCCATTGAAGCAATCGGTCAGGAGTTTCAAATTAAAAATACGCATTTGATTAAGCCGGGTGTTGGTGAGACGACCCGCGTGCTGCTTAGAAGAATCCCGTGGAAAATCTTGATTCAGCCTGGATCTCAGGAGAAGCTGAAGCATATCTTGCTTTTGGCAGAGGACAGAGGTGTTCCTGTCATTGAATATGCCAATATGTCCTACACGTGCTGCGGGTTAATTCGCCCGCTGGAGCAAACGTCATGAAGACATATGCATTTGCCAGTGATTTAGACCGGACGCTGATCTACTCACATCGAGTGCTTGACCAGTATGCGTATCAAGGAGAGTATGATTTAGTTGAGGTGCTGGACGAACGGCCGCTTTCCTATATGTCTGTTGAAACGAAAAAATCCTTGCAGACGATTCATCAATCAGGCTGGTTCATTCCAGTGACGACAAGAACGACTGCACAGTATGAACGGATCACCTTCTTTCAACAAGAGCTTCAACCGGAGTATGCTGTCACAACAAACGGGGGCTGTATTCTTCACCATGGCAAGCCGCTTGAGGATTGGCAGGCCATTGTTGATGAGAGACTTAGGGAGTGTATTCCAGTCAGAGAGATGCTGAGGGCGATCTCCGAACTTCCGGTTGCGGCTTGGGTGAAGCGTACCCGTACAGCAGAGGGAAGATTTCTTTATTTGATTATGAAAGATGAGTATTTATCTCACATACCGCTTGCTGAATTGAAGCTGTGGGGTGAGGAGAGAGGCTGGCAGGTTTCTCTTCAGGGACGGAAGCTTTATTTTATTCCACAGCCGCTTAATAAGTGGGATGCTGTTGCTTTTCTAAAGGATAGGCTGCAGCTTGAATACGTCTATGGTGCGGGTGATTCCCTGTTAGATGTGGGGCTCATTCGTCAATCAGATAAGGGCTTTGCCCCAAGGCATGGAGAAGTTCTCGACTTTGACCCAGAACTTGAGCCGACAGCAGCCTTTGGCATGGCCGCAGCGGATGAAATCACCGCTTCTGTCATCGAGCAGATGACGAAGGCAAAAAAGCCTTCGATTCGATAGCAGAAGTAGAAGGCTGAATGATATGATAGTAGTAGCTTTCTAGAAAATATAGGAGAAAGGAAGGAGCGGCGTGAGTTATAAAGAAATCAATGTCACCCAAACACGGGCGGAGCAGGAAGCCTGGAAAAACGTGCTGAAAAAGCCGCTCCCTGAAAGAGACGGTTATGTAAAGGACGAGCATACATTGTCCTTACCGCGTCTCGCCGCCCGGGTCCTTGGAACTCCGCATGATGCAACCGATTATTTTATTTATTTACATGAATTATACGAAACAGAAGGCATGCATATTTTAAGTGAAACGCTCAATCGTCATATTGAGCCAGAGCATTTTCAAGCGTTGCAGCGTATTCATTTGATTAACCAAGAAGAAAAGGGATTGTCCGTGAATCGCTTTGTGGCTTTTTTAGATGGTGAACAGCTGATTGTCCGCCATCCAAACCCTGTGATGAACCGGCATATCCGTCTTTCATTGATTAAGGTGTTTGAGCATTTCAAGCAGCTGCATGAGGGTGGATTTCAGCATCCTGATTTCCGCCGGGTCTTGCTGGATGTCGTGAAGTTTTCAAATAACCATCTAGGTCCATGGCTGAAGGAAGTCAATATAGAAGAAAAAATGCCGGCTGTCATTTGGTATGGAGAGGCGAATAAAAGTCAGCTTTATTTTCTTTACTATGTCATGCTGATTGGCTGTGATGTTGTGCTATTTCATCCAGAAGGCGAGGATTCGTTCCGCGAATTAGATCCAGAAGAAAAGCTGACTTTTATTGATCAGTACCCGGGGACTTCAAAGCTTGAGCCGTTCCCTACTGAAAAGCCTGAGAGGAAATCAACGGTGGCGTACCGATCGACAAGAGAGCTTGAAGAGGTACTTCACACGGAAGATTCAATGCTGTATAAGCCATGGCAATTCAGAGATCATACTCCTCATTCCATTACGCTGAAGACAACGTATGATGAGCTGTTTTTAATTGCAAAGGAACGATCCTTTATCCGCCCGAACTTTAAAGCAGATCGGGACACGATACAGATTCCGAATCTCTTTGCGAAAATGATGGGGGTCACACGAGACAAGCGTGAATACTGGGATCGCATTCACACGTTAATGGAGGGGAAAGAGACGAAGACCATTCGCCATTTTCCTTTTACGAAAGAAGTGACTTCGAATTATCAATTTCATTATCAGCATGCACTTTCTGCTACTGGGGAGATTGATCCTGAATTATTAATGAAAAGCAATGTGTGGCAGTTTTCTCATCTATATGAGGGCGCGCAGCGTGCGATAGCAGAGGCGATATCTCGAATCTGTCAGCATCCGAAGCTATTAAAAGAAGGCAATGAAACCGAATTAGATGTCCGCATTTATTTATTCAAGCAGATTCTGCATTTGAGCCAGGATCTCATTGAACTGATTCAAACCTTTGATTATGCACAAATCGTACCGAAAGTGATTTTATACCATACGGAATATAATGGGGAGCTGACTCGTTCTGATGCGGCCGCCCTGATTTTCCTAAATGAAATGGGTGTGGATCTCTTCGTATATCATCCGGCGGGATATCAGTGTATCGAACGGTATATCGATGACCAATTATTTGATACCCATTGGCTTGATGAGATGGTCATGAACCAGGAGTTTAAAGAGCCGTCCATCGTTAGAAAGTTATTTCAATCCATTAAAAACCGATAAGGAGATCAAAGCTTATGACAAATACAAACGGAAATGACATCATTTCAATTGATAAAGAGGAAATCACGATTGAGAAGGCAGACGATATTCGCGTTCAGCTTCGAAACGAACCAGAAGTGCAAAATATTGCGAGACAGATCGATGCAAAAAATCAGCTTGAGCTTCTTGAATACGGAAAACAGCCAGCCGTTGAAATCTCTAAGTTCTCTGATCGTATCCTTTCAATGATGCGTTCAACAAGCGTCACTGACTCAGGAACAATGCTGACGCAGCTTGGTAAGATTATGGATCGCTTTGATAAAAATGATTTTGACGAGCCGAAGGGTGGTTTGTTGTCAAAAATCTTTAAACGCGGCGGCAGCATGATTGAAAAGATTTTTAGTAAATATCAAACGCTCGGTGCTGAGATTGAAAAAATTAATGTAGAAATCAGTAAATATAAAGATGAAATGACCAAATCGACTGTGACGCTTGAAGAAATGTATGAGCATAACATTCAATACTACATGGAGCTTGAAAAGTATGTCGTAGCCGGTCAAATGAAAATTGAAGAATTAAAGCAATTGGTTCCTTCATATGAAGAAAAAGCAGCTAGTGGAAACCAGCTGGCACAAATGGAACTTGATACGCTTCGTAATGGGATTCAAGCGCTTGAAGAGCGTGTATATGACCTTGATATGGCAAGAATGGTCGCGCTTCAAACGGCACCGCAAATCCGTTTGCTTCAGCGTGGGAATACAAAATTAATCGGTAAAATCAACTCTGCCTTCATTATCACCATTCCAATCTTCAAAAATGGGATCATTCAAGCTGTGACAGCGAAGAGACAAAAGCTTGTCGCTGATTCCATGAGTGAGCTGGATAGAAGAACAAATGAAATGCTGAAACGAAATGCTGAAAACATTTCAAGTCAAAGTGTGGAGATTGCCAAATTATCCGGCCGTCCAAGCATCGACATTGAAACGATCGAATCTTCCTTTAATACAATTGTACAAGGGATGAAAGAGACGAAACAGATCGAAGAAGAGAACAAGCGATTACGTGAAGATGGAACAAAACGTATGCTTGAGCTTCAAGATAATATTAAGCGGGCTGCCCTAGAGTCCTAAAAAAACGAGCTGTCTGTAACTAAAGTTGCAGGCAGTTTTTTTGTGAATTTAAATAAAATTTGAGAAAAAAGGTTTTTATGTGACCATTTTCGGGTAAATCATGTTCAGGGGAATGGTTCGCCCATGATTCAAAAAAACTGCTATGACGAGGATTCGACTTATTTTTTAGCACAATTAGGAATTTCCAGTAAAATATTGTCTGGTGAGAGGAAATACCCCGTAAAATATGTAGTTTATGAAGCATTCTATAGGATTTACGAGTAATACGGCGTATAAACTCTAATGACCAGACCTCTATATGGAATTCATACATATTGTGGGGAAATAAGCGAATTCTAAAGATTGTTCGCATCATAACGCTTATGTTACGGTTATAAAGATGCTAATTTGGAGGGAAAATATGAATTCTGAAGAGAGAAATATCAAAATCAAGATAAATAATGTATCTAAAATTTTCGGTAAAAATGCTAAAAAAGCATCTCAAATGCTTGAAAACGGGAAAACAAAAAGAGAGATCCTAAAAGAGACCGGCGCAACAGTTGGTGTCAATCGAGCAAATTTTGATGTTTATGACGGCGAGATATTTGTCATCATGGGGCTATCAGGGAGCGGAAAGTCCACACTTGTGCGGATGCTAAACAGGTTAATCGAACCAACCTCCGGTGAAATTTATATTGATGGGGATATGATAACAAATATGTCAAAGGATCAATTGCGTGAAGTCAGACGGAAAAAGATCAGCATGGTTTTCCAAAACTTCGCATTGTTCCCGCACCGTACAATTCTTGAGAACACAGAGTATGGTCTTGAATTGCAAGGTGTAGATAAAGAAGAGCGCAGACCAAAAGCGCTTGAATCTTTAAAGCTTGTTGGACTTGAAGGCTTTGAAGAGCAATACCCAAATCAATTAAGTGGTGGGATGCAGCAGCGTGTTGGATTGGCACGTGCGTTAGCAAATGACCCTGACATTTTATTAATGGATGAAGCATTCAGCGCACTAGACCCATTAATTCGTAAAGATATGCAGGATGAATTGCTTGAGCTTCATACATCTGTAGGAAAAACGATCATTTTCATTACCCATGATTTAGATGAGGCGCTTCGTATTGGCGACCGCATTGTGCTCATGAAGGACGGAAATATCGTTCAAATCGGAACACCAGAAGAAATTCTAATGAACCCATCGAATGAATATGTTGAACGCTTCGTTGAAGATGTTGACCTTTCTAAAGTATTAACCGCTGGTCATATTATGAAACGTGCAGAAACAGTTCAGATTGACAAAGGGGCACGTGTTGCGCTTACGCTCATGAAAAACCTAGGGATTTCGTCTATCTATGCGGTAGATAAGAAAAAGCATTTATTAGGTGTCATTTCTGCCCAAGCAGCGAAGAAAGCAGCAGAAACGGGAGCGTCGCTTGAAACGGTTCTCGATAAAGAATTTACGACAGTGTTGGAATCTACGTATTTGACAGAGATCTTTGATGCGGTGTCTGATGCGAACATTCCGATTGCCGTTGTCGATGAGAAAAACAGAATGAAGGGCATTGTGGTCCGAGGTGCATTGATTGGTGCATTATCAGGAAATGATGAGTATATCAACATGTCTTCTAACAAGCTAGAGGAAATTAAAGCACAAGAGCCTTCTGCACAGGAGGTAGAATAAGATGTTTAGTATGAGTGATTTACCTAGAATTCCGTTTGCGGAATATATCGATCAATTTGTTGACTGGTTAACATTAACGTTTGGTGGTTTCTTTGATGGCATCACAAATGGATTAGCAGGAACAGTAAATGGGATTGTGGCTGCACTTGGCGTCATTCCATCCATTATTTTAACCCTTATTTTTGCCGGTATTGCTTGGTGGATCAGTACAAGAGGAGTTGCTCTTTTCACACTTATTGGATTTTTACTGATCGACTATTTAGGCTACTGGCATCCAATGCTTCAAACACTTGCGCTCGTTTTGACCGCTGTGGTCATTTCTATTGTGATCGGGGTTCCGATCGGTATTTGGGCATCACAGAAGGAAACTGTGCGTAAAATTGTGACACCTATTTTAGATTTAATGCAGACAATGCCTGCATTCGTTTATCTATTACCAGCGATCTTCTTCTTTAATATTGGGGTTGTTCCTGGGGTTGTGGCATCGGTTATCTTCTCTATGCCGCCAACGATCCGTATGACCATTCTCGGTATTAAACAAGTACCGGCTGATTTAATTGAAGCAACCGAAGCATTTGGTTCAACGACATTCCAGCGTTTATTCAAAGTTCAGCTTCCACTTGCAACAAAAACCATCTTAGCTGGTATTAACCAAAGTATCATGCTGGCTCTATCAATGGTCGTGATTGCAGCAATGGTAGGTGCACCAGGACTTGGTTCAGAAGTATATAGTGCGGTAACCCAGCTGAAAACAGGTATTGGTTTTGAAGCAGGTATTGCCATTGTTATTGTGGCGATTACACTTGACCGTATTACACAAAACATTAAAACGAAAAAAACCAGGGGGAATGCTTAATGTGGAAAAAGTCTCTCTACATTGGGATGACCGCCCTGCTTGTCTTTTTACTAGCTGCTTGCGGCGCGCAGACAGATTCAAATGCGAGTGCAGCACAGCAGGTGAATAAAACTATTATCGGAATCGATCCAGGTTCAGGGATTATGGCACTGACAGATCAAGCGAAAAAGGATTACGGCTTAGAGGATTGGACGGTTGTGTCTGCATCAAGTGCAGCTATGACAGCAACACTCAAAAAATCTTACGACCGTAAAAAGCCAATCATCATCACTGGCTGGAATCCACACTGGATGTTTTCCCGCTATGATTTAAAATATTTAGATGATCCAAAAAAATCTTACGGTGAAGCGGAAGAAATTCATACGATTTCACGTAAAGGCTTTGCAAAGGATCAGCCGGAAGCAGCCAAAATGCTTAGTCAGTTTAAATGGTCTCAAGATGACATGGGCGAAGTCATGATTGATATTCAAGATGGTGTGAAACCAAAGGATGCTGCCATAAAATATGTGAAAAAACATAAAGACCAAGTAGCGAAATGGACAAAAGGCGTGAAAAAGTCGAATGGTGGAAAAGTCAATCTTGCCTACGTTGCCTGGGATAGTGAGATTGCAAGTACCAATGTTGCAGCAGAAGTATTGCGTGAACTCGGGTTTAATGTGACTTTGACTCAGGTTGAAGCAGGTCCAATGTGGACAGCAATTGCAACCGGAAGTGCGGATGCTTCATTATCCGCTTGGCTGCCAAATACGCATAAAACGTATGCAGCGAAGTTTAAAGGGAAATATGATGACCTTGGTACAAGTATGAAAGGCCTTCGAATGGGGCTAGTTGTTCCGAAATATATGAAGAACGTAAACTCCATTGAAGATTTGAAAAAATAGTCAATGATGTAGTGGTTCCCTTATAATAGAAGGGAGCATGTGGAAAAAGCAGTCTGCTCAAAAAGCGGCTGCTTTTTTCTTATATAGAAGGATGGAGTTGTCGTCGATGATGGATAGGTCAATCATGATTTTTCTGCATGGTGGAGGAGTAAGCAGCTGGATGTGGCAGGAGCAGGTTGAAATATTTAAGGACACGTATGAATGCTTTGCCCCTGATCTCATTGGACACGGGACAAGAGCAAAAGAACAGATATTTTCAATGAATGAAAGCGCTCAAGAAGTCATCTCATGGATCAAGGAAAACGCGAATGGCCGTCAAGTGATTCTGATTGGATTTTCTTTAGGTGCGCAGATTGCCGTTGATGTGTTATCAAGAGAGCCAGATATCGTAGACATCGCTGTCATCAATAGCGCCCTTGTGATGCCTTTGCCATGGCTCCATTTCATGGTGAGACCGCTCTTGCCACTGACGTATCCATTATTAAAGAAAGATTGGTTTATCCAGCTCCAAGCTGAAAAGATGGGGCTCCCGCAACATGTACTGCCTCATTATGCGGCGGAATCGAAACATTTGCAGAAGAAAACCCTTCTTACGATGTTTCAAGAAAACCTCCATTACAGGCTCCCAGACACGTTTCAGCAAGCAAAGGCACGCATTCTTGTCACAGTGGGAGAAAAAGAAAAAGGCATTATGACACGCTCAGCAAAAAAAATAACAAATTCACATCCGAAGGCAACAGGCGTCATCGTTCCCGGTATTGGACATACATTTACTTTTGAGAGAAAAGAACTTTTCACAGAAATGATCAAAAGCTTTATAGAGGCACGTGCATTACCAGTGGAATTAAAGGAAATCCAGTAGCCGCGCCCATCAATAAGTGAAGATAAGCATAAAAGAGGCGGTGGTCTCTTAGAATCTGTATGATATAGGTATAAAACGCTTTCAGTTTGTGTGCCATAGAAGGAGGAGCTATGAGTAAAAACTATATCATATTCGGTGCAAGTCAAGGATTAGGAGATGCTTTTGTAAAGGGTCTTCCTTCAAGTGGAGATACAGTTTGGATTGTGTCAAGAAGTGAACCAAGTAGTTTGAGCATAGATGACGGTGTACATAGAATTTGGCTGAAAATCGACTTATCAAGCCAAACGCATATCCCTTATATGCTCGAAGCACTGGAGAACAAGACGATTGATGTACTGATCTATAACGTCGGTTTATGGGAAAAACGAGGCTTTGAAGACGATTATTCCTTTGATCACGATCAGCCAGAGGATATTGCGCACTTAATTAATGTGAATGTCACCTCAACCATTACGTACATCCAGGCACTGCTTCCGCACGTAAGGAAATCGGAGAATGGGAAAATCATCGTGATTGGCTCAACGGCTGGACTCGATCATACAAACCTGCCGCAAGTCTCGTTTGTTGCATCTAAATTTGGCCTGCGCGGAATTGTGAATGCGCTGAGAGAGCATGTGAGAAAAGATAAAATATCTGTCACCTGTATCAATCCAGGAGAGCTGGCGGCAGAGGTTCCGTATGAAGAGGGAGCCGAAAAGGCGATTACTCTATATGACGAAACGAGAATCCCTGTCCAGGATATTGTGGAGCTAGCTAGATGTGTGATTCATTTATCAAGAGTATCTTGTGTGAAAGAAATCAACGTTCCAGCCATGACAGATTTGAATGCGTAAAATATTGCGACCACCCGCCCTAAAGAGAAGGCGGGTGGCTTTTTCATTTTATGATGAATGCTGCTGGAGTGTTTGATAGACAGCTTCGGTCAAAATCTCAATGCCGGTAAAGATTGCAGAGCGGTCGAAGGTCATGTACGGATGATGAAGACCTGGCTTTAAATCACAGCCTAAACCGAGCATTGTAGATTTGATATGCGGAAGCTTTGCTGCATAAAAGTGAAAGTCTTCTCCACCTGTTGTGACGATTGGGGGATCAAGCTGCTCTTGTCCTAAAACCTGTTCAATCGCATGAGACATGATCTGGACAGCTTCCTCATTTAAGGTTGCGGCAGGCAGACGATGGTCTGTTGAAAGTGTAATGGAAGCACCAAAGGCATCCGCTACAGAATGAACTGCTCTTTCAATTTCTTTTTCTAGCTCATCCATTACTTCGTTTGTTTGCGCCCTTACATCTAATGTAAATGAAGCTTTGCCTGGGATGATGTTTGAGCTGCCCCCGCCAGCATGTAAATTGGTCATTTTCACAGAATGGGCGACTCGTGGATCGACATGGATATGCGCGAGTCTCTGCACGAGGGTTGAAGCCACTTCGATTACGTTGATGCCAAGGTGTGGACGTGCACCGTGCGCTTCCTCTCCAGTAATTGTGCCGACATAATGATTACTTGATCCGTGCAAAATAGCAGGAGCGCAGCGTCCGTTTAATGTTTCTTGAATTGGGCGCACATGTACGCCATATAAGTAATCGACATCTGCCAGCACACCTTTTTCAATCATTTTCAGCGCACCGCCGCCTCTTTCCTCGGCAGGCTGAAAGATGAAACGAATTGTGCCGTTCGGGCGTTCTTTTTCCTTTAATGCCATAAAGGTACCAAGAGCCATTGTCATGTGTGCATCGTGGCCACATGAATGATTGGCTTGAAACTCTCCATCTACTTCCTGCCAAAGTGCATCAATATCGGCTCTCACAGCGACCACTGGTGCGCCTTCTCCAATTTCACCGATCACCCCTGTACAGTCGTCAAATGTTTGAGTTTTGCAGCCTAATTTCTTCAATATATCTTCAATATAAGCGGTCGTTTCTGTTTCTTCCCAGCTGATTTCTGGGTGGGCATGCAAGTGTTCGAAGATGTCTGTCACGGTTTGTTTCATTTCGTTTGTCAAAGTTGTCATGAAGAGCCTCCTTGCTGACAGATATTCTGCCAAAACATTATTTTAGTGAAATAATATTGATCTTAAATATCAACAGTGTTTATAATATAACACATCATTTGATTATTCTGAAAATTAAGTGAAATTCCGATCGGGACAAAGGGGTTTTGGCACATGAAAACTGCGACAGTATCAGCACCAGAGAAACAGAAACGAAAACTTCAAATGCCGGATGCGTATGTTCTCTTATTTATGATTGCACTGATTTGTACGATAGCAACGTATTTTGTACCAGCGGGTGAGTTTGACCGAAAGACATCTGGGGAGATCACAACGGCCGTTCCTGGCAGCTATCACCGCATTGATCAATCACCAGTGAGTCCAGTGGGCTTTTTCACTGCGATACAAGAAGGAATGGTAGGGTCCGCATCTATTATTTTTCTGATTCTATTTACGGGCGGAACCATTGCCATTTTGGAGAAGACAGGTGCTATTAACGGGATGATTCACCATGTCATCAGCCGGTTTCAAACGAAGCAATTATTGTTTATTTGTATTGTTGGGGGATTATTTTCAGTCCTTGGAACGACCGGAATTGTCGTGAACTCTGTTATTGGGTTTATTCCGATTGGCATCATTGTGGCACGATCCTTGAAATGGGATGCTGTAGCAGGAGCGGCTGTCATATACATCGGCTGTTACGCAGGGTTTAATGCAACGATTTTATCTCCATCTCCATTAGGTTTATCACAAACGATCGCAGAGCTGCCGATCTTTTCTGGCATTGGCCTGCGTGTCATCATTTATCTTTGTTTCCTTATTTCTAGTATTGTGTACATCTATTTATATACAAGACGTCTGAAGAATAAAGACAAGGGAAGCATTCTTGGCGATCAATGGTTTCCTGCTAAGGGGCTTGGCGGAGCAGATGCGGAATCTGTGGACAAGCCTGCATTCACTGGCAGACATAAGCTGATTTTAGCAGTATGCGGATTGTCTCTTGGAGGGTTCTTATATGGCGCACTTCAGCTTGGCTGGACCGATAAGGAAATGGCCGGTGTGTTCATTTTTATGGCAATTGCAGCTGGCTTGCTTGGAGGATTAGCGGCCAATGATATTGCGAAAACGTTTATTGTAGGCTGTCAAAGCCTTGTATACGGCGCACTTATTGTTGGGATGGCACGCTGTATTTCGGTCATTTTAGAAAATGGGAAGCTGCTTGATACAGTGGTCAACGGCTTGGCAAGTATGCTGACAGGCTTTAGTCCAATTGCTGGTGCGATCGGGATGTATATTGCGAGTGCGCTTCTTCACTTTTTGATTTCATCAGGATCAGGAGAAGCCGTTGTCTTTATCCCGATTCTTGCGCCGCTCGCTGATTTAATGGGCATCACAAGACAGGTAGCTGTAGAAGCAGTAATGCTTGGTGAAGGGGTGGTCAACTGTATCAATCCGACATCTGGTGTGTTGATGGCTGTGCTTGCTGCAAGTGGTATTCCTTATGTAAAGTGGCTGCGTTTTATGGTGCCGCTTGCCCTCATTTGGTTTGTCATTGGTCTTGTATTTATTTGTATTGGGGTCATGATCAACTGGGGCCCTTATTAAACATGTATGAAGCTGCCGAAGAGCGTTTGGCAGCTTTTTTCTTGTGGAAATATGTATGGAACCAGCGCTTTGAAAGCACAATAAATGTGTTCACAAATTCGCTACATATTTTTTTTGAGCAACCCCCTTGCAAAAGTTTGTGAAGTATTGCACAATAAGAATGTGAAATACTTCACATAATAAAAACAGCCGAGTTTTACTCAGGAGGATGAGATAAATGACAAACGAAAAAGTAAACAAAGTAGCCCTTATTGGAGCAGGTTTCGTCGGCAGCAGTTATGCCTTTACATTAATAAATCAAGCGATCACAGATGAATTGGTTGTTATCGATTTGAATCAAGACAAAGCAATGGGTGACGTCATGGATTTAAACCACGGGAAAGCATTTGCCCCGCATCCTGTGAATACTTGGTATGGAGATTATGAGGATTGTAAGGATGCAGACATTGTATGTATCTGTGCTGGTGCAAACCAAAAGCCAGGTGAAACGAGACTTGACCTTGTTGAGAAAAATTTAAATATATTTAAAGGCATTGTAGACAATGTGATGAAAAGCGGATTCGATGGTATTTTCTTAGTTGCTACGAACCCAGTTGATATTTTGACATATGCGACTTGGAAATTCAGTGGACTTCCAAAAGAACGAGTGATTGGCAGTGGTACGACGCTTGATACGGCAAGATTTAGATACATGCTCAGTGAGTATTTTGAAGCAGCGGCACACAATGTGCATGCGTACATCATTGGCGAACATGGGGATACTGAGCTTGCTGTTTGGAGTCATGCGAATATCGGAAGTGTACCAATTACAGAATTAATGAAGAGAAATGATCAATACAAACAAGAAGACTTAGATGAAATCATGGAAAATGTCCGTCATGCCGCTTACCAAATCATTGAGAAAAAAGGCGCTACTTACTACGGCGTAGCAATGAGTTTAGCCCGCATTACAAGAGCGATCCTGCACAATGAAAACAGCATTTTAACGGTCAGCACTTACTTGGATGGTGAGTACGGAGCAGAAGATGTCTACATTGGTGTACCAGCCCTTGTGAATCGAAATGGCGCAACAGAAGTAATGGAGCTTGCACTAAACGACACGGAGAAAGAAAAATTTGCACACAGTGTGAATGTGTTAAAAGAGATTTTGGCTCCTCATTTTTAATCAATCAAAAGCAACCTATCTGAGCAGAAAAGGATGAATCACTATGTGGCAGCAAATATATGATCCGTTTGGTAATGAATTCGTCAGTGCATTGGTGGCAATGCTCCCAATC
Organism: Bacillus sp. AM 13(2015); assembly: GCF_001518755.1. Lineage (NCBI taxonomy): Bacteria > Bacillati > Bacillota > Bacilli > Caryophanales > Bacillaceae > Bacillus > Bacillus sp. AM 13(2015). Next base: position 25,727 of record NZ_LKCP01000002.1, read on the forward strand.
TTGTTTTTCCTACTTGCATTAACCGTTTTTAAGTTAAAAGGTGTTTTAGCCGCTTGTTTTACCTTAATCGTCAGTTTTGTAACAGCTGTTTTCTTCTTCCATATGCCAGTTGAAAAGGCATTATCTGCTGTGCTGCTCGGTATATCTAATGGGCTGTGGCCGATTGGATATATCGTGATTATGGCGGTATGGCTCTATAAAATTGCAGTGAAATCTGGTAAGTTCGATGTCATTCGTTCTAGTATTGCAGGAATCTCTCAAGATCAACGTCTTCAGCTCTTATTAATAGGTTTTAGCTTTAACGCATTTTTAGAAGGTGCTGCTGGGTTTGGTGTACCGATTGCGATCAGTGCCGCTCTCTTAACAGAGCTTGGGTTTAAACCGCTGAAAGCCGCGATGCTCTGCTTAATTGCCAATGCTGCATCTGGTGCATTTGGTGCTGTGGGAATCCCAGTGATTACAGGGGCGCAAATGGGCAATATGACGCCGCTTGCGTTATCTCAAACCCTTGTATATACGATCCCGTTTATTTCATTCTGTATTCCGTTCCTACTCATTCTGATTGTAGATGGATTCAAAGGAATCAAAGAAACTCTGCCAGCCTTGCTTGTTGTGAGTGGAACCTATACCATTTTGCAAGCTGTTACCATGGTGACGATGGGTCCTGAGCTTGCCAATATTATTTCTGCCTTATCAAGTATGGGAATTTTGGCTTTGTTTCTTCGGAAATGGCAGCCAAAAAACATTTATCGAGAAGAAGGAGCGCCAGATATTGAACAGAAACAAACGTATCGCGGCGTTGAAATACTGAAAGCATGGTCTCCGTTCTATATTTTAACTGCGGTTATTACGGTATGGAGTCTGCCAGCATTTAAAGCATTGTTTGCTGTAGGAGGACCGCTTAACTGGACGACCATTTTAGTGAAAATGCCATTTTTACATCAGCAAATTGTGAAATTACCACCAATTGCACAAACGGAAACACCTATTGATGCGATCTTTAAAATTGATGTCATCAGTGCAACGGGTACTGCCATTCTGATTGCGGTGATGCTGACAGGGCTGTTTAGCAGACATATTACGTTGACAGAAGGCGCTGCCTGCTTAAAAGCAGCGGTGAAAGAGCTTTGGCTCCCCGTTCTTACCATTTGTTTTGTCATGGGCTTTGCCAACCTGGCGAACTTTGCTGGACTAAGTTCTGCGATTGGACTTGCTCTTGCCAAAACAGGTGATTTGTTCCCACTTGTCAGCCCGGTGCTTGGCTGGATCGGTGTGTTTATTACTGGATCTGTCGTGAGTAACAACGCCTTATTCGGTAACCTTCAAGCGGTCACTGCTTCTCAAATCGGCTCACAGGCAGGTTTGTTGATTGGGGCGAACACGACCGGTGGTGTGATGGCGAAATTAATTTCTCCACAATCTATCGCTATCGCTACAGCAGCTGTTGGAGAAACAGGGAAAGAATCTGAGCTCTTCAAAAAGACCGTGAAGTACAGCTTCATTCTGCTCGGCATTGTATGTATATGGACATTCATTCTTGCTCAATTTTTATAGGTTGATAGATTAAAAAAGACTGGGATCTCTCCCAGTCTTTTTCTTTATGTAGATTCTCTTGTCACGAGCCGGGTAGGCAGCTGGATATGTTCGCGCTGTAATGGTTTTTGGTCTTGCAGAAGCGCGATCATTTGCTGTACTGACCGCTGACCAAGCTCTACGATCGGTATGTCAATCGTGGTGATCGTTGGAGCTGTCACTTCGCATATGTCTTGGTTGTCATAGCCGATGACCGCTAGATCCTCGGGGATTTGATAGCCATATGAAATGGCCTGTTTAATGAGCCCTGCTGCAACTTGATCATTGCCGGTGAAAATGGCATCAGGTGCATCCGTCATGCGATGGATGACCTCCATTAAGCGAAAGCCGTCTTCAATTGTAAAAGCCTCTCCAAACAGCCAATCATCTTGCAGCGGCAAACCGTGAGCAGAGAGTGCATCAAGATAGCCCTGTTTTCTTTGTTTCTGCGCTTCACTGCTTTCTGTATCAAAGCAAAACCCAATCGATTTTCGCCCCGACCGAATCAAGTAGTCCACCGCTTTATAGGCAGCTTCCCGTTCATCGTATCCAATAATCGGGATGTTTGCTGTTTGATGATATTCATTTGCCATGACAATGGGGCCGTTCGTTAAAAATGGCTCAATTTTCTCCCACGTATTTTCTAACGCCCCCAATATAACCCCATCTACTTCTCTTCTTTTTAATAATTGAAGTCCTTCAAGCTCTAATGCCTCTTGATAAAACGTCTGAAGCACGATGGCTTTATATCCTTGATCAAGGGCTTCTTTTGAAATGCCTTTAATCAATTGTGCAAAAAAAGGATGGTCCACAGCTGGGACAGACACAGCAATGGTTTTTGTCTGATGTGACCTTAGTGTGCGGGCTGCTGAACTCGGTGTATATTCCATTTCTTTCATCACCTGTAAGATGAGCTGCCGTTTTTCTTCTGACACATATGGGTGATGGTTTAGCACTCTGGAAACGGTGGTGGTTGAAACCCCGCAGCGTTTGGCAATTTCATAAATTGTACACATATTAACAAATCCTTTACACAAAGTTATTGTTCTGAAATCGATAACATCATTTACAATGTGAAACAAGTTAAATATTAACAAAAGGAATTGATTAATTGGAGGGAATGGAATGCAAATATTGACGAAGATATCAGGTAAAAGCAAGGATTATCTTCCTTTGCTGGATATGATCAATCAAGGTGTTCAAGTAAAAGCCGATTCAGTTGAAAAGCATCTAGCAAATGAAAAGCTGGTGACGTTCCTTGAGCAAGATATAGAACGCACAGGTTTGGAAAAAATTCTCTTCCATTATAAACAAAATAAGGAAAAAAAGATACCGTTTCTGCCGGTTGATAAACTGATTTCAGAGGATGAAATCGATGATATTATGCTGGTGTTGAAGGAAGTATTGAGCTCTGGCCGTTTTACTTCAGGGCCATATATTCCGACCTTTGAAAAGGCGATTGCTGAGTACTTAGGGAAAAAATATGTCATAGCCACGTCAAGTGGAACAGATGCCTTGATGATCAGTCTCATATCGGCAGGCGTCCATCCGGGAGACGAGGTGATTTTGCCAGCCAACAGCTTTGCTGCAACAGAAAATGCAGTGCTTGCCATTGGGGCTGTTCCGGTATATGCCGATATCGATCCAGAAACCTACTGCCTCGCAGCGAGTGAAATAGAGAAGCATATCACAGATAAAACGGTATGCATTCTACCGGTTCATTTATATGGAAAGCAAGCGGATATGAAGGCTATTTCGGCGATTGCGAAACAGCATGGGCTGAAAATCATTGAAGATGGCTGTCAAGCGATTGGCAGCAGTGGCCTTGGTGCTTATGGAGATGGACTTGTTCTCAGCTTTAATCCATACAAAAACCTTGGGGTCTGCGGAAAGGCAGGCGCCATCGCTACAAACGATGAGGCCTTAGCGGAAAAATGCATGGAGATCAGCTATCACGGCTTTGAAGCTGGAAAGAAAAATGTCAAACGCAGCGACTACGGCTTTAATTCCAAAATTGATAATTTGCAGGCAGCAATCGGACTCGAACGAATGAAGTATTTAGGACTGCAAAACTTTAAACGTTTTTACTTAGCCAAGCGATATATTGACCAGCTGCAAACGCTTGAGGATGAAGGATACATGAAGCTTCCGAAGCTGACGGATGATCATGTATGGCATCTATTCCCGATTAGAGTACTGAAGGGAGAGCGAGATGAACTGGCAGCGAAATTGCTGGAAATGGGCATAGAGACGGATGTCTATTACCCGATCCTATCGCATCAGCATCAAACAAATCTTGTTTCTCAAAAGTATAGACAAACAACACTACCGCACACGGAAAAGGCAGCGCAGCAATTACTTCACTTGCCACTTTACCCAGGAATGCCGCTGCAAGATCAGGAGAAGGTCATCGAGGGGGTTCATCATGTTATCAAGTCTTCCATTCAATAAAAAACTGCTGAATCAGCCGAAGAATCCGCAGTGGATCGTCTTCTGTGATTTTGATGAAACGTATTATTCTCACGAAATGACAGAGGAGCAGAGAGAGGATGTCAAGCGGCTGGAAGCCTTTGTAGCAGAAAAGAGTGAAGCGGGACAGCTTTTGCTGGGCTGGGTGACGGGAAGCAGCCTCGATTCTGTCACGAGCAAAATGGAAAAAGGCGGGTTTCATCAATTCCCGCATTTCATTGCGTCGAACTTAGGGACTGAGATTGTATATACGTCGGATGTTCATTTTGGACAGCCAGATGCAGAGTGGATGAAGCGGCTGGATGCACAGGGCTTTTCAGATGAAAAAATCGAAGACATCCTGGAAACTGTCCGAGAAAAGGGCATTTCCCTTAGACCGCAAACGCAGCTGGGCAGCTCAGGGTATAAAAAGAATTTCTATTATCAAGAGCAGGATGAACGGACGGATCTTCATCATCTATCATTTATTCAAACACTGGCTAAAGAGCGGGGTGTGGCGGTCAACATCAACAAATGCAACCCGCTTGCAGGAGATCCTGCGGATTGCTATGATGTCGATTTTTTACCAGTAGGAACAGGGAAGGATGAAATTGTCCGCTTTATGCTGAACCAATATGATCTATCGAAAGATCAAGGCTTTGCGTTTGGTGATAGTGGGAACGATTTGCGGATGCTTCAATCCGTCACGCACGGTTTCCTTGTCCAAAATGCGACAGGCGAAGCCAAACGGCACCATCACCAAATTTGTCATCATGGGTATGCAAAAGGAATCTATGAAACTCTGAAAACAGTGATGTATAAACATGAGGAGGCACATTCATGAAGAAAATTGGAATTGTTGGAGCAGGGAATATTGCAAAAGCACATGCAAGAGCATTATCAACGATCAAAGGTGCAGAATTATCCGGTGTCTATGATTTGCATGAGTCGGTCGCACAGGGATTCATTAAACAGTACGGCGGACGTGTGTATTCAAGTATCGAGACACTTGCAGATGCATCTGATGGGTTGATCATTGCTTCCCCTAATTTTTGTCATAAGGACCATGCCCTTCAGTCGCTAAGAGCAGGACAGCCGATTTTATGTGAAAAACCGATGGCTGTGTCGCTGAAGGAAGCGAAGGAAATGGTAGAGACAGCCAAACAGTTCCAAGTTCAAGCCAGTATGGGCTTTAACTATCGTTATTTATCCTTTGTGAATATATTGAAGAACTTGATTGCCAACGGAGAATTAGGCCGTATTTTGACCGTCAGAACTCATTTTAAGAAAAACAGTGCCCTCAGAAGAAAGACATTTTCATGGAGAGACAGCGGCGAAAGTCTGCGTACGAGCGGTGCGCTAGGAGATCTTGGCATTCATTTGATTGATATGCTGTGGTACTTATTTGGCAGTGAAATGAAGAAAGAATCACTTAACACCAAGATGCTGACACGTGTAAAGGAAAAAGAAGAGAAAAAGGTACAAGTGGATGATCATACCGAAATTTTCGGGCAGATGGAGAATCAAGTGTTCTTTCATTTGGTGACATCCAAAAGTACGCAGCCTGAGGAATGTGGATTTAGTGTAGAAGTCGTTGGTCATGACAAGGTATTCAAATACCATACGAACATGAAAAACGAATATGAGATCAGTGATGGATTGTGTGTGGAGCGTCATCAAATGCCGCAAACCTTGCTGACAGATCCGCCGAATGAATTTTACGGATGGTCCGATACATTCCGCGATCAGCTGATGCATTGGGTGAATACTGATCCATACCCAACTCATATGAAGGTCGCTGATTTTGAAGATGGTTATCGCGCGCAGGCTGCGCTCAATACATGCTTTGAGAGGGAAGAGGCAGTTGTCTCTGCTCAGGCATATTAAAGAGGTGGAGCGGAGGATGTCATGACTCCGCTCCTTTTTAGAGGAAGTGAAAAGATGAAAAAGGTATTTTATTTTGGCTGTGTCTTTTATTTTTTTATTGGGACCATTCATGTGTTCTTTGGCAGCTTAACGCCTTATTTGCTGTCGAGTTATGATAAGGGTCCTGGGGAATTATCATCTTTAATTTTTTTTCAGTTTATTGGTTTTTTGACAGGTGTTCTGCTATCCCCCATTCTAGTGAGAAAAAGAGGCTATGGCGCTGTGCTGACGATGGGTCTTTTGCTGATGATTGGCTCACTTCTGCTGGGGCTGTTGGTGCCGGGCTGGACGACGCTTGTGCTGGCAGGTTTTTTTCTTGGGAGCGGCGCAGGCAGTCTTGAGACAACAGCCGGTGCGTATGTCATTTCGATGGCTAATAGTGCAAAGCGAATCAGTATCATGGAGGTCTTTTTTGGATTAGGTGCACTGTTATTTCCGCTAGTGATTTTGCTGACTGTCACAGAGCAGACATGGCAGTATGTGTTTTTATTCCAGGTGGGTGCGCTGACATTTTTCCTCATGCTCTGGCTTGTTTTTATGAACAAACTGCCTCATGGACAGATGGATGCTCCTTCCACAGGAGAGATGAGGAAACCGTCCTTACTTGTTGATCGAAAAAATCGAATGATTGTGGTGATTATGATTTGCTTTGCCTTTTTCTACGCAGGGATTGAAACGAACTTTGCGAACTTTTTGCCGTCGATCATGCTGGAAAAGGGGGGAGAAAATTGGGGCCTCTTTGCGGTCTCTACTTTCTGGACAGCGATCGTCATTGGCAGGACTGTGATTGCGAGAAAAGCTGATCAGCTGCACCCGCTGCGTTTTTTAAAGCTAAGCGCATCACTGATGATTTTGCTGCTTGTGATATTCGCTCTGACAACCCACATTACTGCGCAGCTGATTCTCATCTTTTTCATCGGCCTTTGCGCAGCTGGCATGTTCCCAATCGCACTGACAGCATCAGCGCTAATGATTGAAAATGCCATCGATGAGGCGACGAGTTATTTTATTGCAGCCGCGAGCTTAGGCGGAGCCTGCTTGTCCTTTTTGATTGGATTTAGTCTTGAATGGGCAGGAGCGGCAAGTGCCGTCTTTGTATTTGCTTTCTTAGCTGTTCTTTTGTTTGTAGCTGCGATTCAAATGAATCGTTCTAAGAAAAAAGAAACAGTACACCCGCAGCAGACGGAACTGAAAGGCTAAGCACATGATCAAGCCGCTCCCCAAGGTCCCCCTGAAATGATGTCAAAGGACTTGTACTAAAACGCAGAAAGTTTGAATAACATGTACAAGTCAGCATCAAAAGGAGGACGTCTATGTGGCGGTGTTTTTTGGTTATATCTTTTTAGGGTTGTCGCTTTCAGCGCCTGTTGGGCCAGTCAATGCAGCCCAAATCGACAGAGGTATTAAAAGTGGATTTTGGCATGCGTGGATTTTTGGTGTGGGGGCTATGGCTGCGGATATTGTCTATATGCTTCTCATCTATTTTGGTGTCGCCCAGCTTTTGACTGCACCTCTTGTAAAAACCTTTTTGTGGCTGTTCGGCTTTTTCGTTCTGACCTATACCGGTATTGAAAGTCTGCGTAAAATCAATTTACAGGAGAGTCCGAAAAAGGATAGCGGAAACACATCAGTTGGCCATTCGTTCATGACCGGATTTTTCATTTCTTTATCTAATCCGCTCAGTATTTTGTTTTGGCTTGGCATCTACGGCAGCATCTTAGCCAATACGATCGAAAAGTATGGAGCTTCCCAAATGCTCATGTACAGTATGGCTATTTTTATTGGCATGCTGATCTGGGATTTCAGCATGGCACTGCTAGCTAGTTCGTTTAGGCGTTATTTAAGTGAACGTGTGTTACATGGCTTATCCGTTCTTGCAGGACTATCTTTACTTGGTTTTGGCGTCTATTTTGGGTATCAAGGGATTATGGCGTTGATTGGGTAGAAAAACAGACTGACACATCCAGTCTGTTTCAGCGTGTAGACAAACCCTCGCATTCGCCCGCAGTCCTGCGCGCCGGTGCTCACGAATGTCAAATTCGCTCCGCTCCGATGCTCGTCCTTCCTAGGGCTGCAAAGATTTTCTATCACGCTGAAAAGAAGAAAAAGGGCTAAAATAAAAAATCATTTTAGCCCTTTGTCAGTAATCTGAAGCAGACTGATACATTCAGTCTGTTTTTTTGTAAGTATTGACAGACATAACACATTCTTGAATAATGGTGGAATAGAAAATGGCTTGAAGGAGCTTCTGCTATGCGTATGTTTCTGCCAGTATTTAATTATTTGTGTATGTTGATTTTATCAGTCATCACAGCAACATTTGTTTATACGTTTTTATTTATGCCATCTGAAGCGGGCTTCAGTTATGTGGAGATGACCAGTCTGTTCATTTTGCTTGCTTATGTCATTTTTGCTGTACCAATTCAGCTTGTTTTACACCGGCATCCTAAAAGATTTCGAAGCCGTGACTTATTGATTTATTTTATTGCGGCCTGGGTGGTTTGCTCGGCTTTGGCTTTATGGATTGATTATGGACTTGTTGTGTTCATCAGCTATAAAGTTTATTTGTTTAGCTTCTGCGCAGCCCTTATTTATTGGGTGCTGGATTCCGTCTTTTTGATGAAGAGCCAATCGTAGAAATGACGAAAGGCGCTCTATTAACTTACGCTAGGCTGATCTGCATAATAGAATAAGAGAAACAAATACCTGCTCCATTTGAATGGAAATCCCCATCTTGTCATGCGCAAGGAAAGTCGTGGGAGGACAGTCACCACAGCCATTTCCACCTCATAGGCTGTGGAGAAGACGCTAAAACGAGGTGGAAGGAAATGGCCCAGCTGTATGCAAAAAGTTGCCTTGATCAAAATCTACGATCACTAGAAGAATGGAAGCAGGATGCTTTCAAACAATTTGGCGAGATGGTCGGAGATGAAGCAGATACATTCCCTTGTGTACCCGGAAGACAGGGATTTTTTCTCGATCATTTACGCTATGGATTTGTTGGTGACCCGAGGGAAGAGGAAGCAGTGGATGAATTAGCCCAGCTGCTTAAAGAATATCAAAGCTGTGCGAAAGAAACCGGTCAATATGCTTCATTTATCTGTTTTTTTGAAACACCGCAGGATTTAAAGGAAAGTTCGCTTGAAGAGTTTGAGCAGCAGTTTTGGTCGCTGCTTCAACGGCTGCATCATAAAGATGAAGAACCATGGCCTGAGGAGATTCCGCTAGATACTCATCATCATGAGTGGGAGTATTGCTTCCATGGTGAAGCGTATTTTATTTTATGTTCCACACCTGCTCACAAGCTCAGAAAAAGCCGCCACTTCCCTTATGTCATGATGGCATTTCAGCCTAGATGGGTGTTTGAGAAATTGAATGGATCGACCAAGTTTGGACAAAAAATGAGCCAGCTCGTTCGCAAGCGGCTCAAAGCATATGATGAGGTCAGTGTTCATCCATCATTAAAATGGTACGGGGATCCGACCAATCATGAATGGAAGCAGTACTTTCTCCCAGATGAAGAGGCGGAGAAACCAGCCTCCGCCAAATGTCCATTTACTGCATTAAAAAACATGATGAAATTATGATGCGGTCTGATCCTGTTTCCACTTTTTCCTCATAAATAGCACCATGACGGCAATCACTGCAATGATCCCAAGGCTGATAAAAAAGCCAGGTCGTCCGCTTGCCTCTGTTAATGTGCCTGAAACGGCGGCTCCAATTAAGAGCAGCGCAAGAATCATTTCACACGTTTGGCGAGTGGATGGCTTGGATAGCTTTTTACTTGAGAACAGAATAAAGATCCATGTATACAGCAAAGTAAGACCGGCTGCTGTTGTGAGATGCTCGTAGATGTGTTTGGACAAAAAGAGTGCAAGCAAAATCGAGACAATTAAGCCAGCAGCAGTTAAGATAATCGAAGACCATCTCACATGCGATGGATCTTTTTGTTTAAAGCAAGCAGGTGCATCCTGATGCTCTGACATTGTGCCGAGCAGCGTTGTGACTGCATAGAGAGAGGCAACCAATGTTGAAAAACCGGCAATGATGAAAATGCCATTAAAGATATGAAGAAAGATCGATAAATGAAACGGCTCTAATGAAGTAATAAATGGACTGCTGTTCTCATTAAAGGCTGTCACTGGGACAAGCAAGAGAGCAAGTCCGATTGAGACGATATAGATGACTGCTAGAATGATCAGCATGACACGTCCAGCCTTTGCTGCATCTTTCGGGTCCTTTAAATGAACCGCCATCAGCCCCATGACTTCAATCCCCCCAAAAGCATAAAACGCATAAATCAAACCATTCCAAAGACCAAGCGGACCAAGAGGCATCCATTCGTGATCCTTATTAGGCAGATGAAGGGTCGGTTTATGTTCTGTCAAAATGCCGAATAATACAAGCACCGCAAGAATCATAAATAGAAAAATCGCCGCTGTTTTCAGTACCGCCAGAACATTTTCTGTCTTTTGAAAAGAAGAAAGCCCAATGATAATGACGAGCAGAGCAAGAGCGGAATAAATTGCAGAAAACACCCAAAGCGGAACAGAAGGAAACCAGTGACGGGTAAATAGAGAAATGGCGGTTAACTGACTTCCTGTAATCAGCATTTCTGCAAACCAATACACCCAGCCATTACTAAATCCTGCCCAGCGTCCATATGCTTTACGAGCATAGGAACAAAATGACCCTTTATCAGGATTATCGGCTGTCATCGCAGCCAAATGTTTAAAAACGAGATACGTTCCGACCGCAGCAAGCAAAAAGGAGATGCAGACGGAATAACCGGATTTTGTAATGGCGATGCTGGAGCCAAGGAAGAACCCAGTGCCAATTGTACAGCCGACTCCGATGAGAGAAAGCTGCCACCAAGATAAAGATTGTTCTTCTTTCAATGCAAGTGCAACACCTTTCTATTTCAATGACATTAGCTTGTGACCACGTCTTTTTTTTATACATGATCAAGGGGACATTTTGGGCATACTGTCATGGAAAGGAGTGCATGTGATGAACGGAGAATACGTCATTTTACCGAAGGGTAGACTCGGCTTTCGTTTAGGAAAAGGCCAATGTATGCGAGTGGTTGATGTCGAAGGCCAGCAAGTAGCAGATGTGATGGCCTATCATGAAAAGGATTTTTATGAAAAATTTGACCAAGGTGCGACGATGGACAGTTTGTTCTCGTCCAAAGTAAAAAAAGGCGATAAGCTCTATTCAAATTTATATAAACCGATGTTTACGATCATTGAAGATACAGTAGAATGCCATGATTTATACATGCCCGCCTGCCGGCAAGAGATGTATCAGCTTTTATACGGACGGACGCACTTAGAGGTCATGCATACATGCTACGATAATTTGCGGACTGCCTTTGAGCCTTTTGGAATTCCAAAGGAGGATATGTATTATCCTTTTAATGCCTTTATGAATACAGTCATTGATGAAAAAGGAAAGCTGTCTGTCGAGCTGCCAAAATCGCTGCCAGGTGACTACATTCGCCTGAGGGCTGAAATGGATCTCATTGTGGCCGTATCCGCTTGCCCTGCTGATATTGGAAAGTGTAATGGATCAAGCTGTACATCTATACGGGTAGAAATCGATTAAAAAAGAAAAGGACCAGTCCATAAAGACATGGTCTTTTTCACTTGTGAATGTTTGATCATCTAAGAAATAGGGGAACGTCTAACAAAATGTTCTTGATGAAAACATGGTATAATGGAGATTCAAAAAACGTTGTTAAATCAATGAATTGTGTGTAAAACCTGTTCTCTTCATGTAGAGGATGCTTAGGAGGAAAAGTGTATGAGTTTGCAGAAAAAGATCAGCCAAGAGTTGCATGTGCAGCCCTCAATTGACCCAAAGCAGGAGATCGAAAAACGGGTTGGATTTCTAAAGGAATACTTGAAAAAAACCGGGGCAAAAGGATTTGTACTCGGCATTAGCGGCGGGCAGGATTCAACGCTTGCCGGACGTCTTGCACAGCTTGCTGTCAGTGAGCTTCGTCAAGAAGGAAAAGAGGATGCAGTCTTTATTGCGGTACGCCTTCCGCATGGTGTGCAGCAGGATGAAGATGATGCACAGCTTGCTCTATCATTTATTCAGCCAGACAAGTCGTGGAAATATGATATTGCACCTGCCGTATCAGCATTCAGTGATCAATATCAAAAAGAAACAGGCGGCCCATTGTCTGACTTTAATAAAGGGAATGTCAAAGCACGTATGAGAATGATCGCGCAATATGCTGTCGGCGGTGAGGAAGGATTACTTGTCATCGGTACAGATCATGCAGCTGAAGCAGTAACCGGCTTCTTCACGAAGTATGGTGATGGCGGTGCAGATGTTCTTCCGCTCACAGGCTTGACAAAACGCCAAGGCCGGGCGCTACTCGAAGCGCTAGAAGCACCGGAACGCCTGTATTTAAAGAAACCAACAGCCGATCTGCTGGACGACAAACCTCAGCAAACGGATGAAACAGAACTCGGCATTACGTACAATGAAATTGATGATTACTTAGAAGGCAAACCAGTGTCAGATCAAGCAGCAGAAGCGATTGAAAAGCGCTATGTTCAATCAGAGCATAAACGCCAAGTACCCGCTTCTATGTTTGATGATTGGTGGAAATAAAAAAGAGACCTCTCCAGAAGATGGAGAGGTTTCAGCGTGTAGACAAACCTTCGCATTCGGTGTCAGGTCTGCGCGCCGGTACTCACGAATGTCAAATTCGCTCCGCTCCGGTACTCGTCCTTTCCTAGGGCTGCAAAGGTTTTCTATTACGCTGAAAAGAAGACAAAGGGCTAAAATAAAGATCATTTTAGCCCTTTGTCAATAATCAGAGACCTCTCCAGATGGAGAGGTTTTTTTATGTCGAATTTCAAGTGGGTTTGACAAAATAACCAAAATTTCATTAAATTAGTAGAACGATATACTTAAGTCCATTTCACTAAATATCGGTTTTTTTGATCAAAAAAAGCAAGCATAATTAGTTCGATTCACTTAATTTCATTTCTATTGACAGTATTTTCAGAAAAAATGATTGACGAAGGAAAAGAATGCGCTTACAATGAAACCACATTCCGAAAAGTGAAATTAGATTCCACTGAATGGAATAAAGGGGTGATTCACCTCCAAATAAGAAGCTAAAGGAATGATGGACACAATGAAAAATCGAAGTGCACTGGAAATTTACAAAGAGGGAGGCGCTTGGTGGGAGACTGAGATTAGTCATATTCAAAAAAATTCAATTGAACTTCGAGGATATCCGATTGAAGAACTGATTGGTGAATTGTCGTATCCACAAATGCTCTATTTACTGCTTGTTGGTGAATTATTGGATGATTCAAAAGCAGCTCTTTTTGAAAGTGTTCTTGTCGCAGGTGCGGACCATGGACCAAGGGCGCCATCTATTGCAGCAGCCAGAATGGCGGTGACTTGCGGCATTTCGTTTAATTCCTCTGTTGCAACAGGGATGAATCTATTAGGTGACATTCATGGCGGAGCCGGAGAGAAGGCCATGCGTATGTTATACGAAGCCAAAGCGATCTACGATGATCAAAAGGATGTACAGTCTGCGGCAAAGCAAGTGTGCCAAACATGGTTAACTCGCAAGGAAAAAATCCCGGGAATCGGACATCAGCTTCATGATGATGATCCGAGGGTGAGACGTCTATATGAGCTGAGTCACACATATGTCCAGCAAGGTGTTATCAGCGGGACATATTTACGATTAGCCGAAGCGATTAGACATGAGCTTGAACAGCTGAAAGGGAAGAAAATCACGATGAATATAGATGGTGTATCTGCTGCCATCCAATGTGAATTAAACATTCCGGCAGAAGCAGCAAAAGGCATTTTTTCCTTATCCAGAGGAATGGGCATCGTGGCGCATGCATATGAGGAGCTGACAAAGGGAGCCCTCGTGAAGGGACCTTGTCCGAATGAAGAAAGATTGGTTCGTTATGCAGGGCATGGAACGCGGCACTTGAAGGAGGGAGAAAAAATTTGAGTGGTTTCAAAGCGTTGTCATATATAAACGGCGAGTGGCTGGATACCGATCGTGTCAAAACTGATATCATCAATCCTTACTCAGGAGAAATAATCGGTACATCCTATCTCGCCTCATCAGAAGACATAGAACAGGCACTTTCTAGTGCGCAGCATGCTAAAAAACAAATAGCGGGAATATCGGCAATCGAACGCTCAAAGCTTCTAACAAAAGCAGCCACCTTACTTGAAGAACAAAAAGACCATTTTGCAAAACTGATTTCGCTGGAACTAGGCAAACCACTTAAAAATACAAGAGATGAAGTTTCGCGATCAATCGAGACGCTGGCGCAGTCGGCGGAAGAAGCGAATCGATTAATAGGTGAGACCATTCCTGGCAATGTATCATCGCGTGGACAGGGAGCAATGGCCATGACATTTAAAGTACCAGTCGGAGTTGTGCTGGCGATTACTCCTTTTAATGCACCGCTCAACTTAATTTGTCACAAAGTCGGTCCAGCCTTTGCGGGAGGGAATGTCATTATTTTGAAGCCCGCACCGCAAACATCAGCTGTTGCCACAGCGTTTGTCAAACTCCTTCTCGAAGCAGGATTTCCTGAGGCTGGATTGCAGCTTGTAATTGGCGGGGTCGAGGCTGGGAAGCAGTTAGTCACTGATGAAAGAACGAATCTCATCTCTTTTACCGGCGGGGCTGCCGGAGGCGAACATATTACAACCTCTGCGGGATTAAAAAAGGTACTGCTCGAACTTGGAGGGAATGGCGCGACGATTGTTCATCACGATGCAGATATTGAACAAGCCGCATCCCTTTGTGCTAAAACAGGTTTTAGTAATTCCGGTCAAAGCTGTATTTCTGTTCAAAGAATTTATGTCCACCAGCAAATTATGCCGTCGTTTACTGAAGTATTAAAACAAAAAGTAGAGCAGCTTGTCGTTGGAGATCCGCTGTCTAGTGAGAGTGATATCGGCTGTATGGTTGATGTCCAGGCCGCGCAGCGTGTTGAGGCCTGGATACAAGAGGCAGAGAGCATGGGTGCTGAGCTTTTATATGGGGGAAAAAGAAAAGGAGCGAGCATCACGCCAGCTATTTTGTTAAACCCTCCGAAACAGGCCAAGGTTGTCTGTGAGGAAGTGTTCGGTCCAGTTGTCAGCGTTCTCCCTTATGAGGAGCTGGAGGAGGCAATCAAAGAAGCAAACGATAGTCGATATGGGTTGCAGGCAGGGATCTTTACGAATCAGCTGGATGTGGCATTACACGCAGCAAAAGAACTTGAAACTGGCGGTGTTGTCATCAATGGGACATCGAATTTTAGACTGGATCATTGGCCTTATGGTGGGATTAAGCGAAGTGGTCTTGGAAGAGAGGGGCCGCGTTTCGCCATCGAGGAGATGACCGAAACCAAAATGGTCGTGCTCCCAAATGGTTTGTGAAAGGGGCGTAGGGATGTGAATGCATTTCAGCAAAAAGTAAAAAGTGTGCAGACAGGCGGTCCGCCAATGATTTGTACGCCGCTCATCGGACAAACAAAGGAAGAATTGTTTCATGAGGTCGAGGTGTTAACAGAGAAGAAACCTGATGTGATCGAGTGGCGGGCAGATTTTTTTCATCACCTTCATGACAAGGAACAAGTGATAGAAACCCTTAAGGGAATGGTAGAAAAGGCAAAGGGCATCCCATTTTTATTCACCATTCGCTCTGAAAAGGAGGGCGGCGAAAGTATATCACTCTCCGAAACTGAGAAAGTTTCTTTGCTTGCCGAGCTTTGTTCCACGCAGCTTGTGGATGCCGTTGATTATGAATTGATGCAGGATGTGGCACATATACAGCAAGTCAGTCAGGCGGCTAAAAGAAATGGCGTCACCTTGATTGTGTCGTATCACGATTTCTATCGCACCCCTGAGATAGATCGTCTCGTGCAGCTACTCGTCAATGCAGAATCAGTCGGCGCCGACATCGCAAAGATCGCAGTGATGCCGCATTCCTATGACGATGCATTAACACTGCTCTCAGCGACCAGCCATGCGAAAAAGCAGCTGTCAATTCCCGTGATTTCGATGGCAATGGGGGAATACGGGGCTTTTACAAGAATGGTTGGTGGACTTTTTGGATCTGTCATGACCTTTGCTGTAGGGAAAGAAAGCTCAGCTCCCGGGCAAGTCGCGATACAGGATTTGAACAATGTTCTATCTATTGTGTTTTCAAAGAATAAGTGAGTAGCAGATTCATAGCTGCAACGTGAGAGGAGAGAAACATGAAGAAGAATATTTCTACACAGGTTATTCAGTACTTAGAAAATCGGGGAGTCGAGCATATTTTCGGTCTCTGTGGTCATACGAATATTGCTTTTTTATCAGCGCTTGAAAAAAGCTCGATTCAATTTGTAAATGTCAGGCATGAACAGATAGCAGCACATGCAGCAGATGGTTATGCGCGAGCAAAGAAACAGACGGCTGTTGTTCTCAGTCACCTAGGTCCTGGACTCACCAATGCGGCAACAGGTGTGGCGAATGCAGCACTTGATTCCATTCCGATGGTTGTCATTGCAGGAGATGTTCCAAGTCATTACTACGGAAAGCACCCACACCAAGAGATCAATCTTCATTCCGATGCCTCTCAATACGAAATTTACCGGCCGTTTGTGAAAAGAGCATGGCGAGTCGATATTCCAGAATTATTTCCAGAGATTTTATCAAAAGCATTTCAGTTAGCTGAAAGCGGCCGACCTGGCCCGGTGCTTATTTCTGTTCCGATGGACGTGTTCTCAAAAGACCTAGATGTGTCCCTGTTTGAACAAATGAACCATCATACACACACCATTGAAAAACCTTCTATTGATGATCAAACGGCCAATCGGATATTAGACCGATTGCTGCAGGCAGAAAGGCCGCTCTTATATGTAGGGGGAGGCATTTTACTAGCTGATGCAGCTGAAGAATTAAAGGCATTTTCTGATCATCTAAGTATCCCTGTTGCTCATTCTTTGATGGGGAAAGGAGCCATGCCGGATGATCACCCAATGACCCTTGGAATGACAGGATTTTGGGGGACAAAATTTATTAATGATCAGTGCAAAGAGGCGGACTATATATTGGCTTTAGGCACCCGTTTTGCTGAAGCTGATGCGAGCTCGTGGGAATCGGAGTATACGTTCAATTTCCAATCAACCAAGCTCATTCATATTGACATTGATCCGAATGAAATTGGCCGGAACTACCCTGTTGAAATTGGAGCGGTAGCCGATCTCAAGCAGGCACTGACCGTACTCAATCGCGTGGCGAAAGAAAGGCTGCCAGAAGGTATCGATCGCCCTGAACTGAAAAAGGACATTGCGGCATATCGTGAGGAATTTCAAAAGAGCAATTTGACGAATATTCAAGACGAGTCTTTCCCAATGAAACCGCAGCGTATTTTGCAGGAAGTGCGGGAAGTATTGCCGTCAGATGCTTTCATTACAACCGATGTTGGCTGGAATAAAAATGGGGTAGGACAGCAATTTCCTGTATTCACTCCAGGCACTATTTTAACCCCAGGCGGTTTTGCAACCATGGGATTTGGAGCCCCTGCCGCACTTGGAGCAAAGATTGCCCAGCCTGACCGTGTCGTTGTGTCACTAGTTGGAGACGGTGGATTCGGTCAAAATCCATCCGTTCTCGCAACAGCCGTTGAAGAAAACATTCCTGTTGTGTGGATTGTGATGAATAACAGTGCGTTTGGCACAATAGCCGGCTTGCAAATGGCGCACTATGAAACGACGTACGGCACTGTTTTTAGAAAAGGTGGAGAAAGCTATTCTCCGGATTTTGCTGCCATTGCGAGAGGTTATGGAATGAAGGGGATTAAAATAACTTCTGCGTCTGAATTCAAAGAAGCTTTGGCTGAAGCCATTACCTCTCAGGAGCCTTGCGTCATTGATGTAGCGATGAAAAATGATCCTGTTCCTACAGATGGACATTGGAATATTAATGACATTTATTCACCAAATACAAAACGCTCACATGTCAGTGTGAACTAAACATTACTAGGGAGGAATCAACAATGAAAATTAAAGTATTGAATCCGTTTCAAGATGGGAACCCATTATGGTTAGGCTTAGATCGTCCAGAGGAGCAAATGATTCGAAAGGTATTTCAAACGATTACACCAGATACCGTTGGATCAGAGCATATGATGGCGGGTCTCACCATTTTTGAACCAGGGGAAGCAAGTTCAGTGCACAATCACCCGGGTTCAGAGGAATTTGATTTTGTGATTAAAGGGTCCGGCGAAGTCATTTGTGATGGAGAAAGGCAGCCCTTTAAACAAAATGATTTTATGTTCATTCCTGACGGTGTCCCGCACCAGCATGTGAATACAGGCGATGAACCTTTATGGCTCATTTGGCTCTACACGCCGCAAGGGCAGCTTCCGAAGGATTAAAAACCAGCACCGGTAAGCCCTGCTTTTGAATCATCAGGGCCTTACGGGTCAATCAGAAAGATGAAAAGGGCTAAATTAGAAATGATTTTAGCCCTTCATCACTTGAATGAAAGGGAGTCAAGCAATGAATATGAATACACCGCTTGAAGGAATAAAAATATTAGACGTCTCTACAATGATCGCTGCACCCTATGGCGCGGTGCTTCTAGGGGATTTTGGAGCAGAAGTCATCAAAGTCGAGATTCCTGGTAAAGGCGATACGCTGCGGCATGTCGGCCCTTTTGCAGATGGGGAACCACTTAGATGGTCAGGTCTCTCACGGAATAAGAAATCCCTTACACTGGATCTGCACAAAGACGAAGCAAAAGACATTTTTAAAAAGCTTGCAGCTCAGGTCGATGTACTGATCGAAAATTTCCGTCCTGGAACACTCGAAAAATGGGGCGTTGGGTACGATGTGTTAAAAGAAATCAACCCTCGTTTAATTATGATTCGTGTATCGGGTTATGGTCAAACGGGCCCGTTTAAGGACAAGGCCGGATTTGGAACGCCAGCGACGGCGTTTAGCGGCTTTACATATATTCAAGGGTTTCCAGACCGGCATCCAGTCAGCCCTTCATTTTCTCTAACTGATTATATTGCTGGCATCTATGTGGCATTTGCTACTGTGACAGCGATGTATTACAGGGATACACATCCAGAAGGAACGGGGCAAATGGTGGATTTGGCCCTCTATGAATCTGTGTTTCGTATGTTAGAGTTTTTGGTTGCAGAATATGACAAGCTTGGGAAGGTGCGTGAGCGTTCACCGGGGCTAAGCGGTCATTCAAGCCCTGCTGGTACCTATGAGACAAAGGATGGGCATTATTTGGTTCTTGTAACAAGTACAGATTCGACCTTCAATCGATTGGCTGAGGCGATGAATCGATTAGATTTATTAGAGAATGAAAAATTCGCGGTTAATGCATCCAGGCTGAAGCATAACAAAGAAATGGATGCGATTGTTTCGCAATGGATCGCGTCGAAAACAAGGGATGACGTATTAGAAATTCTAGATACTCATGGTGTCCCTGTGAGCCCGATCTTAAGTATTCGGGATATTTTTGAACATCCACAATTTAAAGCAAGAGAGAATATCGTCGAAGTGCATCACCCTCGACTTGGAAAAGTGAAGGTGCCTGGGATCATTCCGAAGTTTGAAAAAACACCTGGAAGTATCCGTCACATTGCACCTGATTTAGGCGAACATAATTATGAGATTTTAACAAATATGCTTGGCTTAACAGAAGAAGAGTGTAAGCAGTTAGAAGAAAAAGGGGTTATTTAAGACGTTCAACAGAACCGCACGCTGCGGAAACAAAGGAGGATGGTTATGAAAGTGCATTCAGAACTGAAGGGGAATGAATTGCAGCCCGCATATGTGAAACCAACGAAAGCCCGTTTTGGCATATTGATTCTGTTGTTTTTTATTACCGCTATTAATTATATTGATCGAGCCAGTGTGTCCATTGTTGCGCCTGCTATTCAATCTTCATTGCAATTAAATCCTGCTTTATTAGGTCTGATTTTTTCGGCATTTAGCTGGACATATACAGCGATGCAAATTCCAGGCGGTTTTATTCTCGATAAATTTGGCTCAAAGGTAACGTATGGGATATCACTCGTTACTTGGTCTATTTTTACAGGCTTACAAGCGTTTGCGAACAGCTTTGCCTTTTTATTTGGCTGCCGTTTGTTTATTGGGATTACAGAATCTCCCGCATTTCCTGCAAATAATCGTATTGTCACTACATGGTTTCCAAGGCGGGAACGGGCTTTTGCAACAGGAGTATACACAGCTGGAGAGTATGTGGGTCTTGCATTTGCGACACCTCTTCTTTTTTGGATCATGACGACTTTCGATTGGAGAACCGTCTTTATTACGGCAGGTGCGCTCGGTATCATATTTGCTTTCTTTTGGTACAAGTATTATCACGAACCGAAAGAGCATCCGAAGATAAATGAAGATGAGTTAGAATTAATCCGGCAAGGCGAAGGGCTGACCGTCGCATCACAGGAGAAGCTGAAATGGGCAGACTTTGCCGCCCTTCTGAAATATCGTAAATTGATCGGGCTCTATATTGGCCAATTCTCTGTTGCGTCTACACTTTTTTTTCTTTTTAACATGGTTTCCGACCTATTTAGCAGAGGCGAAAAATATGGCGTTTCTCAAGGTAGGTTTTGCTGCATCTCTTCCTTATATTGCCGCATTCTTTGGGGTCTTGTTTGGAGGTTATGTGTCTGATTGGCTGCTTAAAAAGGGCGTATCAGTGAATGTAGCGAGAAAGCTGCCGGTAGTGGTTGGCTTGCTGATGACGAGTACCATTGTTTTAGCAAACTTTACAACGAATATCCCGCTTGTGCTGACCATTTTATCCATCGCTTCATTTGCGCAAGGACTGTCTAATATCTCTTGGACGATGCTGTCCGAGGTGGCACCGAGGGAAATGGTTGGGCTTGCTGGCGGCGTATTTAACTTTTTGTCTAATTTAGCTGGAATCATCACTCCGCTGATTATCGGATTCATCGTGTCGGCGACAGGCTCTTACAACGGGGGAATTTTATTCGTCAGTTTAGTCGCATTAGGCGGGGCATTGTCGTACATTTTCATTGTTGGTAAAATTGAACGTATCCAATTAAAACCGTAGTGGGAAAGCAAAAGAGAACTCATATCAAGACGAGTTCTCTTTTTTATGAATAAAAAATAACGGTGATAACTGTTGCACATGCGATACCCATGCTGATATAAAAGCCAGCAAACCAAATATTCCACCGAGTGATACGGTAAGGGTTGACCTTCATCAAATCTGCCAATAAGGAGACAGAAACATTAAAAGGGCTAAACATAACAGTTGATGTGCCAGCAACGATCAGCATGATAGCAATGGGAAGAGCAGGCAGTTCATGAATGACAGGTGTCATCATGCTGACTAATAAAGCAAGCGAGACGAGCGGGTGAAAACCGCAAAGAGCGGTGATCAGAAAATACAACCCGATGACACAATAAACCCAAATGGCATGGTCTGCTATACTGACAATAAATGCTTGAATCGGCTGCATACTGTTTGTGGCAAGCAGCATATCGACAAAGAAGCCGGCACTTAAAAATAGACACATATAGTTGGAGAGCTGATTGGTTCTTTCTTTCCAATGAGGCACAGAGACCGCTATATATTGTTTTCTTTTTTTGATAACAGATGAGAATAATAGAGCAAATGGAATAATTGTCAGCACAACAGCAAATAGATAGCCTTTTCCAATCCATGCATCGACAAGTGAGACGGCTGTCATAAAACTCAGCAGCATGAAAGCGAGCTGAAGGGTTTTTCGCTTAATTCGATGAGGATTGGAGTTTGTTTGTGCTGACTGAATGATGTTTGGTAATCGTTTGCTTTGCCGAGAAAAAAGCATCCAATCTGCCGCCAGCACCACGATCATTAAACCAAAAGTAATGGGTGCAATTTGATAATATTTTAGTTTGGTTGCATCAATGGTGACGCTGACTAGCACTTCAACAGGACTCCAGCTTAAACATAATGCATATGACCTTAAGAGGTTGCGTGTATAAAGATGTTGCTGCACCTGTTTTTTTAGGGATTCCAGCGACGGTTTGAGTGATGTATATAGTAAGGGGATCGTCGCGATATTTAAAAACATGCCAAGAATATGAGTGACAAATGAACTCTTGCGATAAAGCTGGTTTGGACTCGTTGTATGTAGTGTGAGCAGTTTATTTAATTGTGTATCGAAATGTCCAACATGTATGAGAGAATGAATAAAAGGCAGCATGAAAAATAAAGAAAGCAAGCCTAGCATGGAATGAAAGTGAAGAACAAACGTATGCAATGGCTGGCCGGATAAGAAGAATAAGAACAAACCAATGATGAGAAACACAGCACCTGTTTTCAAATAAAGCCCACTGGCTTTCTTAAAAGAAATGGTGAGCGAGATAGCGGCCAGCAGACCAACAAAGTAGGAGAGTATGGGAGCAGGAAATAGTTGATGAACAATATATAAGCTAATCAGAAGTGTAAAAACGACCAGGTACATTCAAATATCTCCTCCATCAAACATCTTCAATTGATTTTATTCCGTCTAGTAGAATTTGTTTTCTTTTAGTGGAACATTTAAAATGGATTATAGCAAAATCGATCGTTTATGTCGATAAGAAATCAAAGAGGAAAAGGAGAAAGTGAACATGGCTGATAAGAAGTCAAAAGAAGAATCAGGACTGCGTACGGTTCAGCGCGCTTTGGATATTCTTTCTTGTTTTAGTGAAGAACGTCAAGAGCTGACGCTAACGGATATTTCAAAAGAGATGAATTTAGCAATGTCTACGACAACGAGACTGCTCAAGGCACTTGAAATGAATCATTTTGTGGAAAAGAATCAAGAAACAATGAAATACCGATTGGGTCAAAGGCTTTATCTTCTCGGATACATTGCAGGGAAGTCCATTCAATTGAGAGAACTGGCTAAACCACTCATGTACGCACTTCGTGATGAAACAAAGGAAACCGTCAACCTGTATGTACTCGATTCAACAAGCAGGGTTTGTATTGAACAAGCGGAAGGGCTGCAATCGATTCGGCATCTTGTCAAGATTGGTGAGAAGCTGCCATTATACGCAGGTGCAGGCGGAAAGGTATTATTGGCATTTCAAAGTGAAGAATTTCAACAAAAAGTATTTGCGGCTGAGGCTGATCATGTGATGGGAGACGACTGGAAAAAGGAACGTAAACATATTCTTGACACGTATACTTCTTGCAGTATCGATGAACGAGAGGTAGGATCTGCAGCAGTAGCGGCACCAATCTTTAATATTCATGGGGAAGTGAAAGCTTGTTTATCCATATCTGGTCCAACCCATCGGTTTACTGAAGAAGTCATTCCCCAGTTGCAGCAAAAAGTGAAAGAACAAGCACAGAGGCTCTCTGAACAGCTCGGCTACGTCGTTAAACACAATTTTTAAGATGGTCTATCTTTTCGCGCTCCATTTATCATATAATAGAAACATTATGTAGCATTCCTTGTCGTAGGGAGGACGTGTCACGACCATGAAAATCAATAGAGAAATTCCTGTAAGACAGCGGAATATTGTCCTCATTGGCTTTATGGGTGTTGGAAAAACAACCATTGGGCAGCTGGTTGCCAAAAAGCTATATAGAGATTTTATTGATGTCGATCAGGAGATTGAGAAAAAGTACAACATGACGATTCCAGAGATGTTTCAGCAAAAAGGAGAAGCATTCTTCAGGCAGGCTGAAAAGGATTATATCGTCGATTTATGTGAACATACACAGCTCAAGATCGTTTCTCTTGGAGGCGGTGCATTCAAACAGGAAGAAATCAAACGCGCCTGCTTGAAGCATTGTACCGTTCTTTTCCTAGACCTGTCTTGGGAGAATTGGAAGCAGCGGCTGGATATTTTAATTGAAAACCGTCCTGTTCTTCACAACCGGACGCTTGATGAGATGAAAGAGCTGTTTGAAGAACGCCGGGAAATTTATTCTCTTCATAACTCCAGAGTGGAGACAGATCACTTAGAGGCTGAGGAAGTCGCCAATTATATTGTGGACACACTCAAGCTTGGCTGGGATTTATATTCGAAATAAAAAAAGTCTACCGTTTAGGGTAGACTTTTTTCTATCAGTTTAATGCTTGATTCCTTGAAGCAATGCAGCTTTTAAACAGAAAGAAATGGGCTGATGCTGTGCATCGAATTGAAGCTGAAACAGCTGCTTTGTGTCAGGATCTGCGGCTTGAAGGTGGGAAACGATCTCCTTTTGAACGTTCTCTGGTGTGCGTCCACGTATAATCCAGTCCTGATAATCAATGTGCAGATCCCAGTAACGAATCTCGTTTTGAGTCAATTGGTTGGCTGCGAAAAGCTCTTTCCATTCTGATAACGAGCTTTCCCGGACATGAGAAGGGTCTCTCAGTCTATTTAAGTGATTAATGAATGAATCCTGTGCAGTGTTTTCAGGTGCATAATGATCGACGAGCAGAAATTGGCCGCCTTTTTTTAAGACTCGGCTGATTTCAGACATGGCTGCCGGAAGTTCTGGAAAATGGTGAGCGGCAAATCGGCACGTCACTAAATCAAATGATTCATTAGAGAAGGGCAATGCTTCTGCGGCTGCCTGCTCAAAAGTAATGTGGGTCAGTTGGCGTTCTTCCGCAAGTGCTTCAGCAACCTCGATCATCTTTTGTGTGACATCAATACCGATTCCTTTAGAGATGACGTCTGAAAAGGAAAAAACGGTATGTCCTGCCGCACAGCCAATATCAAGTAAATGCTCATGTCCCGTCGCATTTGCTGCTGTTTTCATCCATTCCAGCTCTTCTCCGGCTGCAAATATAGGTGAATCTCGATAGTTCTCGGCATTTTGTGAGAATTGGTTCTCTGCTTTAGCATATGGATTCATTTCTTTTCCCCCTTTGTGGTCTCTTTATCGTAGAATTCCTTCTGTTATTTGTCTAAGACATAAAAGATATGGCATGAATAGTTAAAACCTATGAGGTGATGAAAGTGGATATACGAATGATGGAATATGTCATAGAAGTGTACCGGCAGCAAAGTTTTACAAAAGCAGCGGGTCAACTTCACATTGCACAGCCTTCTCTAAGCCAGCAAATAAAGAAGCTGGAAGAGGAATTAGACACACCACTATTTATTCGAAAATATGGACAAGTAACGCCCACACCTCAAGGGAGACGATTCATTAAAAGGGCTGAGAATATTTTGAAGGAAAGAGATGATTTGCTGCGTGAAATGGGAGAAGCAGCTTATGAAATCGGGAAAGAGCTGAACATTGGAGCGCCAGCAGTGACAGGGGGATATGTCTTGCCCGGTTTATTAAAAACCTTTTGTCAAACGTATCCTCATGTTCACGTTCAACTGATAGAAGAGTCTCCGCGTGAGCTCGAAAAACTTCTATTGGCTGGAAAGCTGGATTTGGCTATTTTATCGATGCCTGTCGAGCACGAATCATTGAAAACGAAACAAATGCTGACAGAGCCGCTCCTTCTTGCAGTTCCGCAAGCTGCTCAGCCCTGGTTATCAGAGGCATTGAACGAGATCATTGAGCAGGCAGGGCAAAAAGAGACCGGTCACGAAATCGTTCCCTTTCGGCTTCTTGAAGGTATCCCATTTATTTTGTTGAAAGAGGGATACGGTTTTCGGCAAGTGGTCACTGAACTGTGCTGTCATCATGGTTTTCAGCCAAAAGTGGCTTTTGAAACAAGTCATATTCAAACAGCACAGGCAATGGTCAAAAACGAACTAGGGGTGACCGTTGTGCCGAAAATGGTGGCACAAGAGGATAGGAACCAAGTCACTTATTTGCAAATTGATTCATGCCCAACCCGCACACTTGTGTTTGCATATGTGGAAGAAAGGTATTTAACGAAAGCCGCTCAAGCCTTCATGGACCTATATCAGAATCAAGGGAAAGCTTAAACAAACGTTTAATTAAACGCAAAAAGCAGGGGAGCACCCTGCTTTAAGATTGGTGACAAAGGGCTAAAATGATCTAGATTTTAGCCCTTTGTCTTCTTTTCAGCATGATAGAAAACCTTTGCAGTTTAGGAAGGACGAGCACCGGAACGGAGCGAATTTGACATTCGTGAGTACCGGCGCGCAGACCTGACAAAGAATGCGAGGGTTTGTCTACACGCTGAAAGCAGGGGAGCACCCTGCTTTTTAATATAAGTCCAGACGCTGATCCGTCATAACCGGAATTTGCTGCCTGACTTCATCCACTAGCTGAAGATCAATTTCCGCATAATAAATGTCTTCGTCATCGCTTGTTTCAAGCAGTATGCGGCCGAGTGGATCAATCACCATGGAGTGTCCAGGGAATTCTGTGTCTCTGCTTGTGCCTGTTCTGTTTACAGCAATCATAAATGACTGGTTTTCAATCGCTCTTGCGATGAGCAGGCTGCGCCAATGGTCCACTCTTGCTGACGGCCATTGCGCCGTATTGACGAGCACCTTCGCTCCTTTGTTCACAAGTGTTCTGGAAAGCTGCGGGAAGCGGAGGTCATAGCAAATCATCGCACCAATCGTTACATCTTCACCATAGTCAAATAAACCAAGCTGATCACCAGCGGTTAAATAATTGTGCTCATCCATTAAGCGGAATAAATGAATTTTATCATAATCTAACACAAGCTCACCTTGGCGGTTAAAGACATACATCGTGTTGGTGATGTTTTCATCTTCTGTCCGCTTATTTAATACACTGCCTGCGATGAGATACACCTGATGCTTACGGGCAAAGGAGGAAAAGAGCTGTATTGTGCGTTCACCGTTTACATCCGCAAGCTGATCGGCTTGCTCAAGGGCGTAGCCGGTATTCCACATTTCGGGTAAAATGATCAGATCCGGCTGCTCGCGGACCGCTTCTTCTAAAAAAGCTTCTGCTTTTTTAAAATTCACTTCAGGTTCTCCAATTTGTACGTCCATTTGGACAAGGGTGATTTTCATAGGGATTCCTCCTTTTTTCGCTATATGTCATGTGAAAATTCATGAACGATCGATCATCTTCATGAATATATTGTAAAGGATGATTCTGTCTGAGAACATCTAGTCTTTATGGTCAGTTTCTTTATCATAAAGGTTTCCATCATCTTTGCCAATAGAAATGTCAGAAGGTTTTGTTAAATGACTTTCTCAATCAAGAAATGAGTGGTATGATATATATAACTAATAAAACAAAGGGGAATAGTAGGATATGCAATTGTTCGATTTATCATTAGAAGATCTAAAAAAATATAAACCAAAGAAAACAGCACGTCCTGATTTCTCAGACTTTTGGAAGGCATCGCTTGAAGAACTGCGTCAAGTGAAGGCAGATCCAGCGCTTGAACCTTATGACTATCCAGTGAAAGGGGTCAAGGTGTACCGCCTGACGTATCAAAGCTTTGGGCATTCTCGAATTGAAGGCTGGTACGCGGTACCAGATCAATCAGGTCCGCATCCAGCGCTCGTTCGTTTTCATGGCTATAATGCCAGCTATGATGGCGGCATTCACGACATTGTCAACTGGGCGCTGCATGGCTATGCGACATTTGGTATGCTCGTCCGCGGTCAAGGCGGCAGTGAAGATACGTCAGTGACACCAGGCGGTCACGCTTTGGGATGGATGACAAAAGGCATTTTATCAAAGGAAACCTACTATTATCGAGGTGTTTATTTAGATGCGGTTCGTGCACTCGAAGTCATTCAGTCCTTCCCGGAAGTGGATAAACAACGGATCGGCGTGATTGGCGGAAGCCAAGGAGGCGCATTAGCGGTAGCCGCTGCAGCCCTTTCAGACATTTCGAAGGTCGTCGTGGCAGATTACCCTTACTTATCAAACTTCGAGCGTGCAGTGGATGTGGCATTGGAGCAGCCTTATTTAGAAATCAATTCGTACTTTCGGAGAAATAGTGATCCGGAAGTGGAAGAAAAGGCATTTGAGACATTAAGCTATTTTGATTTAATCAATCTAGCTGGATGGGTCAAACAGCCAACATTGATGGCGATCGGGCTGATTGACAAAATAACCCCGCCATCTACTGTGTTTGCGGCATACAACCATTTAGAAACAGAAAAAGACCTGAAGATATATCGCTATTTTGGACACGAATTTATCCCGGCGTTTCAAACAGAGAAGCTCGCCTTCTTACAAAAGCACTTGCTCAAATAAAAAAACAAAGAGGCCGCTCTAGGAGGGCCTCTTTTTTAATAACTCGTATTCTGCCTCGTTTTTTCATCAGGCACTAACGCTGTGATAATGAGGGCAAGAGCTGTGATGATATGCAGGATGAATCCGAGTATCGGAATCCAGGCGAGGCAGGATGTGATAATCCCAATGATGCTGCCAATCATTGGTCCTTGGTCTCGCTTCGATAAGACGAGTGTGATAATATGCAGAATAAGCATGACCATGAGCGGTGAATAGCCATTGCTAATAATAAATAGTCCTCCGATGACAGGGATGGCAAGACAGGCTTCAAAAATCCCGGTGATCCATTTCATGATGCGAGATATAGACATGAGATCCAACTCCTTTTTCATATATGTCTTATTCGTATTTTACCAAATCGTGATGAAGTCATGCAGATTTCTATAGAAAGAGTTGATGGTTGATGAGAGAGAGAATCA
This sequence comes from Bacillus sp. AM 13(2015), assembly GCF_001518755.1. Lineage (NCBI taxonomy): Bacteria > Bacillati > Bacillota > Bacilli > Caryophanales > Bacillaceae > Bacillus > Bacillus sp. AM 13(2015). Next base: position 54,286 of record NZ_LKCP01000002.1, read on the forward strand.
AGGAAGAGCTGAAAATCATCGAAGAAACGTATGACGTCAAGATTTGCCTCGCGGTCGAATCAGGCAGCAGAGCATGGGGATTCCCTTCGACTGATAGTGACTACGATGTTCGTTTTTTATATGTGCCTCGAAAAGAATGGTATTGGGCGATGGAAGAGCATCGTGATGTCATTGAACGGCCGATTGATGACATGCTTGATATCAGCGGCTGGGAGCTTAGAAAGGCACTTCGCTTATTCAATAAATCGAATCCGTCCATCATGGAATGGCTGTCTTCTGACATCATCTATGCTGAATCCTTCTCTTTGGCAAAGCAGCTAAGAGAATTAAAGGATCGAGCGTTTTATCCCGCAGCATTGATGTATCATTACCTCAATATGGCGAAGCGGAATGAAAGCAGGCATTTGCGAGGAGAGCAGGTGCGAATCAAGAAGTATTTCTATGTGCTTCGTCCGCTGCTTGCCTGTCAGTGGATTGAACGCTACCGGACGGTTCCGCCGATGGACTTTCATGAATTGTTGCAAGAGCTTGTGGAGGATGGACCGCTTTTAGCGGAAATCCATGAGCTGCTCAAACGTAAAATGGACGGCGAAGAAATGGATGTAGAGAACCGCCTCGCTTATGTCCATCCATTTATCGACAAAGAGCTCGCGCGATTTGATGAATTGGTGAAAAGCTACAATCAGCCGAAAGACAACCTGATGCAAGAATTAAATGAGCTGTTGCAGTCTACCCTTGATGAGGTGTGGGCGTAAGCAGGGAAGAGCCAGCCGGATCGCGGCAGGCTCTTTTTTATCTGTTATTGTGATAAAACCACAAAAAAAGTCAGAATTTTTGTCATCTTCAAATATTGTAGCGGACAGCTTATGAGCCTTACAATAAAGACATAGCTTACAAAGAGTGGGAGGTGCCCTTTATGGAGTCGGTCACAAGAAATTTCTTCTTGTTTTTGTCAAAGAGCAGTCTCTTGAACCATATTGCTCGTAATTGGGGAAGTGCTGTTGCATCTAAGAAAATCATCGGAGGGAAGGACTTTGAGAGTGCCATCCCTGTCATCAAACGATTAAATGACCAAGGAATGGCTGTGACAGTTGATCACCTTGGTGAGTTTGTCACAAAGGCAGAGATTGCAAATGAACGGACGACTGAGTGTATTCAAACCATTCAGCGGATTGCAGAGGCGGGACTCAATTCTCACGTGTCACTCAAAATGACATCACTTGGCCTGGATATTGACGATGACCTTGTGTATCGCAATATGAAAAGGATTTTAGATACGGCAGAGAAGCACCGTATCATGGTGACAATCGATATGGAGGATGAACAGCGCTGTCAAAAAACGCTGGACATTTTTAAAGAGATGAAATCTCAATATGAGTATGTCAGTACGGTCTTGCAGGCGTATTTGTACAGAACAGAAAAGGATCTTGATGACCTAAATAAGCTGCAGCCATTTTTAAGACTTGTAAAGGGTGCCTATAAGGAATCCGCCGAAGTGGCGTATCCAAACAAAAAAGACGTCGATCAGAATTATCAAAAGCTGATCGAAAAGCAATTGCTCTCAGGGAACTATACAGCCATTGCGACACATGACGATCGAATGATTGAGTTCACGAAAAATATTGTGAAAAAACACAATATACAGACAAGTCAGTTCGAATTTCAAATGCTGTACGGCATGAGATCAGAAACGCAGCAAGCACTTGTGAAAGAAGGCTATCAAATGAGGGTCTATACTCCGTATGGACGAGAGTGGTATGGCTACTACATGAGACGTCTTGCAGAACGGCCGGCAAACATTGCCTTTGCTTTAAAAGGAATGACGAAAAAATAATTTGAAACGGGAGCGTGACAAAAATGACAACACCTTACAAGCATGAACCATTCACGGATTTTAGCCAGGAAGAAAACCGCAAAGCGTTTGAACAAGCATTAGCTAAAGTAACAGAATCACTTGGTCAAACCTATCCGCTCGTGATAAATGGAGAAAGAATTGAAACGAAAGACAAGATCGTTTCAATCAATCCAGCGAAAAAGGATGAAGTGGTTGGAACCGTCTCAAAGGCCGGGAAGGAAGAGGCAGAACAAGCGGTTCAAGCAGCAGCGAAAGCATTTGAAACATGGCGCTATACGTCTCCTGAAGAAAGAGCAGGCGTATTATTCCGTGCTGCGGCAAGCATTCGCCGTAAAAAGCATGAGTATTCAGCCCTTCTTGTAAAAGAAGCAGGTAAGCCTTGGAATGAAGCGGATGCAGATACAGCAGAAGCGATTGACTTCCTAGAGTATTACGCTCGTCAAATGCTGGAGCTGGCGAAAGGCAAACCAGTGAACAGCCGCGAAGGGGAACGCAATCAATATGTGTACACACCAACTGGCGTGACGCTCGTCATTCCGCCGTGGAACTTCTTATTTGCCATCATGGCAGGAACAACAGTAGCGCCAATCGTCACTGGAAATACAGTTGTTTTAAAACCAGCAAGTGCGACGCCTGTCATTGCAGCCCGTTTTGTGGAAGAGCTTGAGCAAGCCGGTCTTCCAAAGGGTGTTGTCAACTTTGTACCAGGAAGCGGAGCAGAGGTTGGGGATTACTTAGTAGATCATCCGAAAACAAGTCTGATTACATTCACTGGATCAAGAGAAGTAGGGACTCGTATCTTTGAACGCGCGGCAAAAGTGCAACCGGGCCAGCAGCATTTAAAACGTGTCATTGCTGAAATGGGCGGTAAGGATACAGTAGTTGTTGATGCGGATGCAGATGTTGAATTAGCGGCTAATGCCATTTTCACATCAGCCTTCGGGTTTTCAGGTCAAAAATGTTCAGCTGGATCGCGGGCAGTCGTCCATGAGAAGCTGTATGACCAAGTGGTTGAGCGAGTGAAGGAAATCACAGAAACGAAAACAACAGCCAATCCGCTTTCTGCGGATGTTTACATGGGACCTGTCATTGATCAAGCGTCCTTTGACAAGATCACGGATTATATCGAGGTTGGCAAACAGGAAGGCCGCTTAGTCACTGGCGGAACGAGTGATGATTCGGAAGGATACTTTATCCACCCGACCATTTTTGCAGATCTTGAGCCGACTTCCCGTTTAATGCAAGAAGAAATCTTTGGACCAGTGTTGGCTTTCTCGAAAGTCTCAAGCTTTGATGAAGCACTTGAGGTAGCCAATAACACAGAATACGGTTTAACAGGTGCTGTCATTACGAATAATCGTGATCACATCAACCGTGCGAAGCAGGAGTTCCATGTGGGGAACCTTTACTTTAACCGTAACTGCACAGGTGCCATCGTTGGTTACCACCCATTCGGCGGCTTCAAAATGTCAGGAACGGATTCAAAAGCAGGCGGTCCAGATTACCTAGCTCTGCACATGCAGGCAAAAACGATTAGTGAAATGTTTTAATATGGAAAAAGCATGAACCTGAACTGATGGGTTCATGCTTTTTTTGCCTGTCTGCGACTTGTTTCTATACAAATCTGACTGGAAAGAAGTATGATAAATGTATCACTTAATCAGGGAGCAATCGGGATGGAAGAGATATTAGAAAAGCTTCATACATTTTTTGATGTCGATAAATTAATTGCATTTATTAGCGGATATTTAAAGAAGCCAGTCATTTTAGAAAGCACAGAGTGTCAGCTCCTTGCTTATAATTCTTACAGCATTCAGCAGTTTGACCCAGTCAATCAGCAAACGATTTTCTCCAAGGAATGTCCGGGGTCTGTGGTCGATTGGTTAAAGAAAACAGGGGTAATCGAGCGGCTTTTCGCGGAATCAAAGCCTTTTTATGTGAGCGGTCATGACGAGCTCGGATTTAATCGGCGGGTGGCTGTGAGCGCCAAGCATAAACAAGAGGTAGTAGGCTTTATTTGGGTGCAGGACATTGAGGATTCCCTCACTCAGGAAGAGCTGCAATTTTTACACGAAGCTTCCTTTCAGGTTGGAAAAGTGATATATAAGAATAAGAAACAGCTTGAGAAAAAGGAAGGCAAGATTGAAGAGTTTTTCAAAAAGGTCATGGATGATCATTTTTATACAGAAGAAGAGCTGAAATGGGAGGCTGAGAACTTAAGCATTCCACTGCCAGCCGTATTTACCGTTATGGTCGTGCACGCTGCCGATAACAAAAGTGAGACGGCAGAAGATGTGAAGGATGTCATTCGAACGTATTTGCAGCTAGAGGATAAAGTGAATCACGTCTATTCGGTTCAAGCAGATATCGTGGTTATATTAGGCAGCCTGTCAGATCGGCACTCACCGAAAGCGACTGCCGCTGATGTCATCGCACATCTGCAATCGAAAACACATGCACATCCCTCCCCTTTGTATATCGGAATGGGAAGAGAGTATCGTGATGTCATGAAAATGAGTACAAGTCGATTTGAAGCGATAGAGGTCGTCAAGGCAGTGAAAATTGTTGGAGGACAAGACCTGATTCCATATGATTATGAGAATTTAGGGGTCTTCCGGTTTTTAGACTCCATTTACAGCCATCAAAAAAAGAAAAACGACTTCAATCCAGATTTGTTACGTTTGAAGGAAAAAGACCGCGAAAGTCAAACTTCGTATTTTAAAACGCTTGAAGTCTACTTATTGAATAACTGCAAGTTAAAGCCAGCAGCGGAGCAGTTGTTTATTCATCAAAATACATTAAACTATCGAATGAAACAAATTTTTGACATGACTTCGATCGACTTAAGTCATTTTAGCCAGCGATGTGAGTTATTTATTGAATTGATGCTGATGAAAAAAGATCAATAATATATGATGGAATCCGCAGGTGCACGGATCACCTGCGGATTTTCATGTGACATGCGAAAATGGCATACAACTGATGTATTTCGTTGTATGATAGATAAAGATTTTATGAGAAAAATGAAAGGGGGGCCACCTTTGGGTTCAGTCACCTTAGCCATTTTGATTTTCATCATGACCCTCGTCCTTGTCATTTGGCAGCCAGGACGTGTCACCATAGGATGGTCAGCATGTGGGGGTGCCATTCTTGCGCTTGCCTTTGGCGTCGTTCATCTAGGCGATGTATGGGAAGTTACGCAAATTGTATGGAACGCCACCTTTGCTTTTATTGGTATTATTATCATTTCGTTAATTTTAGATGAGATCGGTTTTTTTGAGTGGGCTGCACTGCATATGGCAAAAGCTGCAAGAGGCAACGGTGTCCGCATGTTTATTTATTTAACATTGCTCGGCGCTGTTGTGGCTGCTTTTTTTGCCAACGATGGAGCGGCACTGATTTTGACCCCAATCGTCTTATCTGTCGTGAGAGCGTTGAAGCTGGATGAGCGCATGGTGCTACCTTTTGTGATGGCAAGCGGCTTTATTGCAGATACAACCTCCTTGCCATTTGTCATTAGTAACCTGGTCAATATCGTATCAGCCGACTATTTTCATATTGGTTTTCTAGAATATACAGCAAATATGTTCGTGCCAAACCTTGTGTCGCTTGGGGCGAGCATGCTGGTTCTGTATGTGTTTTACCGAAAGCTTATCCCAAAAACCTATGATCTGTCACAGGCGAAAGAGCCGGCATCAGCTATTCGAGATATCCGTATGTTCCGTTTGTCTTGGTATGTGCTCGGCTGTCTGCTTGTTGGTTATTTTGCGGGCGAGCTGATCGGTGTTCCAGTGTCCATTATTGTAGGCGGGATTGCTCTTGCTTTCTTGTGGCTGGCGAGAAGAAGTCCGCAAGTGGCGACAAAGCGAGTGATCAAAGAAGCGCCGTGGTCCATTGTATTTTTCTCGATCGGTATGTATGTCGTCGTATATGGACTGAAAAATGTTGGCCTTACTGAAATATTGGCGGCATGGATCGAGCAAGGGGCATCACATGGCTTGCTTGCAGGAACGATGTTTATGGGTGTACTTGCCGCAGTGCTGTCCTCTGTGATGAACAATCTGCCGACCGTTTTAATTGATGCGATTGCCATTGGACATACAGATACAGCAGGTGTCATGAGAGACGGACTGATTTATGCCAATGTTATCGGCTCCAACCTTGGACCGAAAATGACCCCAATCGGCTCATTGGCGACATTGCTGTGGCTTCATGTCTTAAAGAAAAAAGGCGTTCATATCTCTTGGAGGGCTTACATGAAAGCCGGAATCATCCTGACCATCCCAACGTTGATCCTCACTTTACTCGGATTATATGTGTGGTTATGGCTTATTCATTAATTATCGTGTAGAACAAACCCTCGCATTCGCCCGCAGGTCTGCGCTCCGGTGCTTAGGGCTGCAAAGGTTTTCTATCATGCTGAAAAAGAGCAGATCCATGAGATCTGCTCTTTTTTTGCTACAGATATTTCGCATAGCGTTTTTCTAAAAAGTCCTGAAGCAATGAGACAACACTGCAAATGCCCCAGTAAATGAGTGCGACCAAAATATACATGGTCATATAATCAAATTCTCGTCCGCCTACAATTTTTGCTTGCTGGAAGAGCTCTGGTACAGTAATCATCGCTGCCAGTGAGGAAGCTTTGATTAAATCAAGCATGACATTGGTTAATGGCGGCAAGGCGATGCGGACGGATTGAGGCAAAATGACACCGCGCATCGTTTGCCAATAGCTGAGACCTAATGATTTAGCGGCTTCCACTTGTCCATTTGGAACAGAGGAGAGGGCCGCCCGATTAATTTCTGCAATATAGGCAGCACTATTGAAGCTGAACCCAATAATAGCGGCAGTGACTGCTGTAAACTCAATGCCGATATAAGGGAACCCAAAATAAAGAATAAACAAAATCACCAGAATGGGCACGCCTCGCATGAATGAGATATACAGCCGTGCAGGCAGCTTAAGAATCCATGAATTCGCCATCCTGGCAAGAGCGATAAAAAAACCAAGAATGGTACCAAAAAACATGCTCACAAAGGAAATGAGCAGCGTCAGCCAGATGCCTTTCATGACAAACGGAAATGACGCCTTTGCCAGTGCAGGATTAAATATATATTCTAAATGAATATCTCCCACGATTGCGGCTCCTTATTTGGAAATGTCGACATCTTCGACATCAGCATCAATTTTCTTTGAGACGTCTGCATGATTAAAGAATTTCTCAGAAATCTTTTTCATTGTCCCGTCTTTTTTCATGTCGCTTAATACACGATTCAATTCTTTTTGAAGCTCTTTGTTGTCCTTCTTCATGACAAATCCTTGTTCATTCGGCATGTATTTCAAGTCAGGGTGAATCGTAATATTTAATTTAGGAAATGCAGCAAGAGCCAGTGTCTGCAAGTAATAATCATTTAAAATGACATCTGTTCGGCCGTTTGCAACATCCTTTAAGTATTGCTCGTTTGTCGCATTATCATAAATGACTTCCTTTGCACCGTACTTACGAGCGACATCCATGTAAATCGTCGTGGCAGCACCTGCTGCTTTCTTTCCTTTTAAATCTTTTAAAGTTTTAATGCCGGATAAATCATCTTTCCGTACGATAGCCGTTCCGTAGGAATATTTATAAGGGGTTGAAAAGGCAAACTTGTCTTTTCTATCATCTGTGATGTCGATATCATTTGCAGCGGCATCCACTTGACCAGAATTAATGGCGCTCAGCATCCCGTCATAACCCATTTCTTTAAATTCTACTTTCACATCAAGACGTTTAAACGCTTCTTTGACAACTTCTACTTCATAGCCAGTTAATCGATCCTTGCCATTAGAAGTATCATGATAAGAAGTTGGATAAAGGGTGCCTGAAGTTGCAACCACGATTTTTCCTTTCTTTTTAATCTCATCCCACTTTGTGTCTCCAGATTGAGATGAGCCTGATTGACTGCAAGCAGACATGATAAGGATGCAAGCAGATACAACAAGCATGATCCATATAGATTTTTTATGATAAAAACGACTCATTTAAGAATCCTCCTCTATTTTTTATACAAAACAAAACATAGCACGCTTTTTCTGATAGGACAACGTTTTCAGAAGAAAAGTGAAAAAGTAAGAATATTATAAGCAATTTGCGTGTTGAAATAATGTATAAAAAAGGAAAGTAAGCGCAAAATAAAGGCGAATAAAGGAGGGAACAACAATGATGAAAAAAATAAGCGGTTTGATCATCTTGTCGATGATGCTGTTATTTGGTTTTCAGATAGAAACGGCTCATGGAGAAACACCTCAAATGGAAAAGCGCCCGGTGACACATCAAGTGAAATTAACAGCAGAACAACAAAAACAAATTGAAATCCTTGAGCAGCAAATTCTTTCTAAACGAAAAGCAGTCATTGAGAAATATGTACAGTATGGCGTGTTAACAAAGGAACAAGGCACACACATCACGAAACGAATGGATGAGCATTACAATCATTTGAAAAAGAACGGATTTGTTCCATTGCTGAAAAAACCACAGCACCATCGCCCATAATAATGATAAAACCGGCAGCGAGGTGCCGGTTTTTTATTGTGATCAGAAGGTGAGACTTTCCCCATCTTGAGGGACAAAAATGGCTTGATCTGCATGATGCTCTTGAATGTAAGCTTCCAAAGCAGCTCTTGTTAACAAGCAATGATTCACAGCTTCAAGATGACAGGCGACAATTTGAGCTTTTGGCTGAGAACGGTGAATGTCTAAAATTTCTTCCTTAGTCATGGTAATCGGATCGCCTTCTAAAAATTGAGCAGCTCCGCTATTGACCACAATGACGTCTGGCTTGCATGTATTCACAACCTCTTTCGGTTCATCACACCAAATGGTATCACCTGCAATATAAAGGGTAGGTTCATCAGGGTGAGAGAAAACAAAACCGCTCACCTGCCCCATTCGCTTCGCCGTTTCTCCCGTCCCATGCTGTCCACCTGTACGTTTAATATGAACGCCGCAAATGTCCATTTCATCTTCAATGCATGTGACATGCTGAAATCCAGCTTCTTCAACTTCTTTTCGATCCTTCTCCGATTGAGTATAAATTGGCCCATCTTGAGCTAATTTCCTTTTGGCCTCGTCGTCAAAGTGGTCCACATGTAAATGAGAGAGTAAGACAGCATCTGGGTGTAACAGACTGTCTAAATCTATGTTTACGGGAAGCTCCACAATAGGGTTGTTCAAATGTTGATTGGCTGTATGAGGGAACGGTGGATATGTTCCTTTTGCTGCCAAAAAGGGATCGATTAAAAAAGTTGAATGACCATAGTGAAGGTATAAAGTAGCATTGCGAATGAGTGTAATTTTCATAAAAAGGCCTCCTTTTTTTCTGATTAAGTTTACAGTATATTAAAAGAGTTCTATGTGACAGAGGATCATGAAAGTCTTTTATCGGAAGGGCTTGATTTTTGAAAGAGGTGAGCCAATGCTAGACCAAACAGATATGAATATTTTAAAAGAACTATCAAAGAACAGCCGATTAACGATGAAAGCTCTAGGTGAAAAAGTTCATTTAACCGGCCAAGCTGTTGCAAATCGGGTGTTAAAGCTAGAAGAAGAAGGCGTGATCGAAGCATATACCATTTCAATTGATTGGCAGACGCAAAAGACGATTCAAACATTTTTGCAGCTCTATACCCGGAGTCATCATCATGAACCACTTCTGTCGTTTCTTTATGAAAAGGAAGAAATCAAGAATTTGTTCAAAATAAGTGGTGAGGGCTGTTATATGGCTGAAGGACATTTCTCGAGTCATGATGAGCTTGATCAGTTTTTAACGGAGCTGACAAATTACGCAAATTACAAACTGTCTATTGCGGTTAAACGTCTCATTCATCAATAATCGAAGAGACGCAGGAGGAAAAGGAACGATGCAAAAATTAATCGAAAATCAAGCTGAACCGATGACAAAGGAAACAATCAAAGCAGACTTGGAACAACTTGGTGTGAAAAAGGGCATGATTTTATGTGTTCACTCATCTTTATCATCCATCGGCTGGGTAAACGGAGGCGCTGTAGCCGTCATACAAGCATTGATGGAAACCTTAACAGAAGAGGGGACACTCATTATGCCGGCACAAACGTTAGAGCTTTCTGATCCTGCCGATTGGATTGATCCGCCTGTTCCTTATTCATGGTGGAAATCGATCAAAGAAACTATGCCTGCATTTGATCCAGCTTACACGACGCCAACAGCAATGGGAAAGGTAGCGGAAACATTTTGGAAATACCCAGGCGTGGCGAGAAGCAATCATCCCCATTTTTCATTCACAGCCTGGGGAAAAAGAAAACATGAAATTCTGAAACACCATGCACTTTCCTTTGGATTAGGAGAGCATTCGCCTCTTGGTCGCATGTATGATCTTCATGCTCAAGTGCTGCTGCTTGGTACAACATTTGAAAGCATGACAGCTTTTCATCTAGCTGAATATCGAATCCCCCAGCAGGACCTCATGACAAGAGGAGCCCCTATTTTAGAAAATGGGTGGAGGGTATGGAAAGAGTACCAAGATATCATCACAAGAGAAGAACTATTTGAACAGATTGGCCGTGATTTTCTGCAATCTGGAGGCATCCATCAGCACAATCAGATCGGACTTGCCAGTTCATATTTATTGCCAGTGAGAGAATCGGTAGACTATGCGGAAAAGTGGCTTGATTTATACGATCAGTCGTAATCTACACTGTTTGGAAATTTACATAATAAACGTCTTGATCAGGCTGCTGTGAGGTATAGCAGGTAAGCTGATAGTCTCCTTTTGGAATGGAGAAAGACAGTACATGAGCCATGACGCTTGTGATATAAACTTGATCCCTTGTATGCGTAAAGGGCACTGTTATAGCTCTATCAACTGATACTTGGGGCTCATCGCTATTTAATGTCACAATAATAGACGCCTTTCCATTATTGATTCCTTCAAAGGAAACTCCCTGATCTCCAGTTGCGAATCCTTGGAGAATGTCCTCATCTGTCCAATCAATGATAGGTGGTGTTTCGCTTCCGGTGTATACCGTGATTTGGTGGTAGGAGATAGATAGAGAATAGGTTTGATTTAAGTGGTTCATATAAAAAACTCCTTTATTTATGGGTTTTCGTTGAAACGTAAATGGTTGAAAGAGTCATTCTTGAGGAGAAAGTTAGGCAGCAAGACGATTGCAGCCGTCTTGCGCTATTTGTTGTGGGATCTAGATGTGAAATTGCGAGACCATTGCTTTTAAATCTCCTGCTAAATGGGCAAGTGCTTCTGATGAAGCTGTTACTTCTTCCATTGCAGCAAATTGTTCTTCTGTTAAACCTGCTACTTGCTGTGAATGTTCACTCGTTCGTTTAACGCCTTCTGTAATAGACGCAAAAGACTGTTTCGCATCGTTAGTATAAGCTGCGATTTTTTGTGATGCACTCGATAAATGCTTAATGCCATCTGCCATTTCTCTCATGGACTGCTGGATATCATGAAAAGATTCTTCTGTATGAGAGATAAGGACAGCCCCTTGAGCTGCTTCTTCTCTTACTTGTTTGATGGCATTCGTCGAATGAGTCATCTCTTTTTGTATTTCAGAAATGAGATGGGAAATCATGTTTGATGATGCTTGAGATTCTTCAGCGAGCTTTCTCACTTCGTCTGCGACAACAGCAAACCCTTTTCCATGCTCACCTGCCCGTGCTGCTTCAATTGCTGCATTAAGAGCTAGCAGGTTTGTCTGGCTGGCGATATCTGTAATGACTTTGGAAATATGATCAATTTCAGTTGAACGTGTTTCCAATGCTTGAATTGCTGTACCGTTTTCTTCAATTGATTTTGCAATAGATGTCATTTGTGAATGAACTTCACCGATATTGTGTACACCTTTTTGGGCAATTTCTTGTGCGAAGTGACTTCTTGAAGCCATTTGTCCGGCATTTTCAGTGATGTTTGCCAGCTCGTTTGATACTTGAATCATCATGTGCTCACTAGCTGTCATTTGAGCGGACTGTTCTTCTGAAGATTGTGCCACTTCTTGGATCGTGTGGGTGATTTTTTCTGATGCTGCACTCGTTTCTTCTGCGCTAGCTGACAGCTGTTCAGAGGATGTGGCCACTAATTCAGACGTGTTCATGACATTTAGAATCGTTTGATTTAGTTTTTCACGCATCTTATTGAAATGTCCAGCCAGATCAGACAATTCATCACCGGCAGTATCCGTCACATTGATGGTTAAATGACCTTCGCCTGCACTCTTAATGGCAGAAGCCAAATGCTTGAGACGTACCTGAATCCGCTTAGTGAAAATAGAAATAATGATGACTGAAACGATCAGACTTAACAAAAGGACGATGACAAATTGTATATAGAATGACTGAAGCATTTGTGAAATCATGCTTTGATTAGCGCCAGTATAAAAAATACCAATTGTTTCGCCTGCTTCATTTTTGATTGGCATATAAGCCGTTTGATAGTCTTTCCCAGCAACATTTGCTGTCCCGTAATAATTTTCTCCTTTATCTAAAACAGTGGTCTTCACTTCAGGAGAGACTTCAGTACCTACAGCTCGTTTCCCGTTTAACATGACATTCGTAGCAACACGGGTATTTCCTTGAAAAATCGTGATGGTATCACCGGTATATTCGGCTAATTGGTCAACCAATGCATCATGATCATTGATTTGCGTATTTCCTTTGAATAGCTTATCCTCTTTAATCTGCCACGAGCCTGCCACTTTTTCATTTAGGTAGGCGTAGCCTAGCTTTAAATCACCTTTTGCTTTTTCAGTTGCCATTTGCTTGATGTTTTCTGTCATTTCGCGATTTACCACATAACCAACAACCGCAGAAAAGATGATGAGGACACTTAAAAAGATCAGCAAAATTTTGGCGCCTAGCCTCAGTTTTCCCTTTTTCTTCATGCTTTTTGACTCCTTTAGGTATAAGGTAGGATATCCCTCCTTAAGGATTATCGGCATGAAAAAAGTGTTTAAAATACCTGCAAGCAGTCATGTGAAAATTTTTTTAATATAGAAAAGGGAAAGGCGGCTAATCGATGATAAATTGAATTCTTGTGCCGTCAGGATCATCCGATAATTGATGACTTACCCACGAGCCTGCGCCTCTATTATCAGAAGGGCGTACATATTTGACAGAAGCTCCACTGCCTCCTTCTTTGCACATCGCCATTGGCCATTCGTCCCGATCATACCCGCGCTTTGTTGGAATGCCATGTAGTGATCGATCTCTCTGCTCATCACTATGTTTACGGTCAATTGTACAAATGGACGAATGACCTTCATCAATGGCTTCTTCTATGTGCTTGGCTGTTTCTGGATAGCGGTCTGATGGAAAATGAATGGTTTTGTCATAAGATGAATTCGCTGTCTCTTGTTTCCCTTGCTCTAGCTGGATATAGCCTGTTGCTACACCAATGACAATCAATAAAAGCAAGAGAATCATTTTAAGAAGTTTCATAGATGTCTGGCTCTCTTTCTTGTTTGCGTATTTTGTAAACAGAAGTATAGCAGAATTACTTACCAATTTCTCCTGGTTTTGAAAAAACGTCTTTTAAAATTCAAAAAACAGTTTTTACCTGATTTCTTGCTTTTCATTTTTGTAGAAATTCATAAAAATTTTAATTTTGTGGGTCAGAAAACGAATATGCTCATCGAAAATGGCTTTATCACTGCTTTTTTGGCTAATTTCAAGAATTTAACACACAGAAATTTCAAAAAAATAAAATTGACTAGACCGATCTGCTTTAATAATATGGAGTCAAATATCAAAAAATGTCGTAATTTATCAAAATATGATTCTAATTACATTGTAGGAGGGAAGTACAAATGGCGGATGTCTCATACCGGCTCGGAATAGACATAGGCGGAACATTTACTGATTTATCGCTGATAAATGAAGCAACAGGGGAGCTGACTGAACTCAAAACGCCTACAGTGACTGATGACCCAGCCCAAGGAATTATCAATGGGTTAAATCTTCTCAAAAAAAGAGGTGTTGATTTATCCAACATCCAATACCTCGTTCACGGAATGACAATCGGTCTGAATACATTATTACAGCGAAAAGGAGCAGATTTAGCCCTTTTTGTGACAGAAGGATTTCAAGATATATTGTCACTTCAACGTTTACGACTACCCGTTCCTTATGACTTCAATTCTCGTTTGCCAGAACCATTGATACCACGGAAGCATGTATATCCAATCTCTGAAAGGTTGATACACGATGGTACGATCAAAAAACCTCTCCATCTGCAGCAATTAGATGATGCGGTCCAGCATGTTATATCTAAAAAGCTAGCAGGTATCGTCATTTCATTTTTACATAGTTATCAAAACCCAGTTCATGAATTACAGGCAAAAGCCTATATCAATCATCATTATCCACAGTTAGAAGTCCTTACCTCATCTGAATTATGGCCTCAAATGAGGGAATACGAGCGTACAGTGATGTCTGTTGTTAATTTGTACATTCAGCCAAAGGTGAAACAGTATTTGCAAACATTGAAAAGCCGTTTGAAGGAAGAAGGTGTACCAATTTCTCCATACATTACACAATCAAATGGTGGTTTAATGGATGCAGAAAGTGCGGCAACCTCGCCTGTTAAGACTCTCTTTTCTGGTCCGGCAGCTGGTGTCATCGGTGCGGCGAGAATTGCAGCATCAGCGAGTGAACCCAATCTGATCACTTTTGATGTTGGGGGGACGAGTGCAGATATCTCAATCATTCAAAATGGACAGCCTACAATGGCTCAATCCAATCAGCTTTCAGGCTTCCCAATCATTCTTCCATCTGTTGCGATGTATTCAATAGGAGCAGGAGGAGGTTCGGTAGCATGGATTGATCAGGGCGGACTTCTCAAAGCGGGGCCGGAATCAGTTGGCTCAAACCCGGGACCAGCTTCGTATGGAAAGGGAGAAAAAGCAGCTTTAACTGATGCGTTTCTCATATGCGGTTATCTCAATCAAGAACGTTTTGCCGGAGGACATTTACATTTACAACTGTCTGCGGCGAAAAAGGCCTTTCAGCCAATTGCTGATCAGCTCAACAAAACGCTTGAAGAGGCGGCTGACCAGCTCATTCAAGTAGCCGTAGCCAATATGTACACAGAATTAAGCAATGTGATGGAGCAGCAAGGATTTGACCCTAGAGATTTTAGTTTGCTGGCGTTTGGCGGAGCAGGACCGGTTGTGGCGAATTTCCTTGCAAGAGAAATTCATGCGAAAAATGTAGTTGTTCCTCCAAGTCCTGGTACATTATGTGCGTTAGGTGCTTTAACAGCTGATTTTATCCATGATGCGGTGCTGTCGAAGAAAATATGTTTACAAGACTATTCGATCAACCAACTAAAACAAGATTATGAGAAGCTGTCACGAAAAGCGACTGATTGGGTCAGCCAGCAGAACATTCCGCATATCAATCAGACATCCATTCTCTTATTAGCAGACGCACGATATCAAGGGCAGGCATTTGAGATTGAATTGCCATTATCGATTGATTGGTTAAAGCAAGAACAAGACATCCACCAACTTATTGAAGCCTTTCACAAATTGCATCAGCGTCAATATGGTCATAGGGATGATCAGGCAAAAATCGAGTTTACTCATTTACGCGTTCGAGTCATAGGTGAGACGCCTCCGCTGCCTTTTTCACCTGTTCAAGAAAGCATGGGACAGTCTTTGAAACCAAATGAATATAGACGAATTTTTATAGAAGAAAAAGAATACGAAGCATCGGTTTATAATCGGGATACGCTGTCAGTAGGTTCTATTGTAAATGGGCCTGCCGTGATTGAGCAGGATGATACGACAACATTAATTTTGCCAAACTGGACAGGCAGTATTGATCCATCAGGTAACTTAGTGATTTCAAAGGAGGCGGCTTTACATGAGAACTGACCCAGCAAAGCTTGAGATGATGCGCAGTTATTTTAATGCGATTGCATCAGGTATGGGGCATGTCATTGAACGGACGTCGTTTACGACCTTCGTCAAAGAATCTGCTGACTTTGCGACAGCACTAGCCACACCTTCTGGAGATTTCTTTGTTTATCCGAAGACAGTGGGTGTGACGATCTTTTTAGGGCTGAGTCTAAAAAAAGCAATTGAAGAAAGCGGACAGATGCAGCCAGGAGACATTATCATCACTAATGATCCTTATACGACAGATGGTTTGGCGACTCACCTGCCAGATGTCCATATCATTAAGCCGATTTTTGTAGATGGTGAAATCGTAAGCTATGCTTGGTCTTTTGTTCATGTCAGTGATGTGGGTGGCCTTGTGCCTTCGAGTATTTCACCGACAGCAACGGATGTTCATCAAGAAGGATTAAGAATTCCGCCCGTAAAAATTTATGAAGGTGGGAAAGAGAATCAGGTCGTACGTACCTTTTTAAGAGCTAACAGCCGCGCTAGTCATCTAAACGATGGTGATATCAATGCGATGATTGCTGCAGTGAATACAGCAGATATTCGGTTAAAAGAAATGATTGAGAAATTTGGAAAAAACGAAGTGAAACAAGGAATGATAGACTTGCTGAAGCAAGCCGAGGATCGTGCTGGAAAGGTCATTGAAGCTATACCGGATGGAACGAGTGAATTTGCTGATTATTTAGATGATGATATGATTTCAGACGTCCCTATTCGGTTGAAAATCAAGCTAACGATCAAAGGCAAACGGCTGACGCTCGATTTTTCTGAGTGTGACCCGCAAGTAAAAACAGCCTTTAACCTTGTTACCAATGGTCAGAAGCATTCCTTTCTTTATCAAGGGTTGATTAATTACATCATTAGTAAGGATCCTTTTATACCGATTAATGGTGGAATAACGTATCCAATCGATGTGATCTCTCCTAAAGGAACGCTGGTGCATCCAGAATATCCAGCCTCTGTCGGGATTCGTCATTCGATTACGATGAGGCTGTACAATGTCGTGCTAGGTGCGATTGGTAAGCTGCTGCCTGAAGCAGTACCGGCAGCAGGTGCAGGTCAATCTGCCATTGTGGTTCTCTCTGTACCTGATGATCAAACGGGTGGCAGGAAAATGTCCGTTGTCGAACCATTAGGCGGAGGCGGCGGTGCTCAAAATGGTACTGATGGAGTTGACGGTATTGATCATTCGTCAGGCTTTTTGAAGAATACCCCAATTGAGAGTTTGGAACAGCATATTGATATTCATGTTCACCGATATGAGCTTCTGCCGAATACAGGTGGAGCTGGTGAAAATCGAGGCGGACATGCGATTGGTTTGGAATTTGAAATGATGAAGCCTGAATCGATGGTGACAGCACGAGGAATGGAACGGATGAAGTTTCAGCCTTGGGGTTTAATGGGCGGCCGAGCAGGAGCGGTTGGTGAGGTCAAGCTGATCACAGCTAATGGTGAGAAACAAGACCAGCCCAAAATAGATGTTCTGCGACTTGAAAAAGGCGATATCGTTCAATTGATTTCACCAAGTGGAGGCGGCTGGGGGAATCCATTTGCCAGAAAGAAAGAAAAAGTCCTTCAGGAAGTGGAAGCTGGTCTATTAAGTGAAGAAAGAGCGCTGCAGCAATATGGTGTTCAAGTGTATTTAGAGCAAAATGAATGGAAGATTGATGAGGAGCAGACGAGCAAGGTGCGTGAAAAGGCTGGTGATCCTGCAGCTAATGACGTGTGGGATTTCGGAGAACAAAGAGCAGCTTATGAGAAAGTATGGACGGACGAAGCCAGCAGTGAGCTAGCCGTTCAGCTGCGTTCCTATCCGGCTAATGAACGTACGCACTATAAACATGCAGTTCATCAATATTTCAGTCATAGAAATGAGCCGTTAACAAAGGAAGATATTACTCAAGCACTTCGTCAAATGAATGGACAAAAAGGGGGAAATGAATCATGAAAAGAAGATTAATCGCTATTGTTGCAGGCATCCTATCCATCGTTGTACTGCTGACCGCTTGTGGTGGAAATGGAAAGGATCAAGGCAAACAGCAGCAGACTGTGATTGTTGGCGTATATGGAGGCGATTGGGAAAAGAATATCAAACCAATCCTTGAAAAGTTTGAAAAAGATACGGGAATTAAAGTGCAGACCGTCTCTGGAGCGGATTCTGAATGGTTTACAAAATTAAAAGCGTCAAATGGGAAAAATCCACCATATGACTTACTAATCTTACAGCCTGACACGATTCAAAGAGGTATTGCAGCAAACGTTCTTGCGCCTATCGATGAAGATCAAGCGCCGAACGTCAAAAAGCTTTACCGTTCTGTCCAAAAGAAGCTTACTGTGAATGGAAAACAATATGCAGCAGGCTTTAGTATGGGGCAGCTTGGAATTGCTTATAGAAAAGATCTCGTCAAGCAGGAACCAAACAGCTGGACAGACCTATGGAGCAGTCAGTTGAAAGGGAAGGTAGCCATTTCATCTCCGACTTATTCAGCTGGTTTGCAATTTTTCTCTGCACTTGTTCATGCACAAGGGGGGACAGAATCAAATCCTAAGGATATTGATAAAGCATTTAAAAGTCTCGCGCAATTAAAAGGTCATGTCGCTGCTTTTCCGGATAACCCAGGATCGATTCAAACCTTGTTAGAACGTGGGGATGTCGCAGCTGTTCCCTATTGGGACGGGCGAGTATTTGCACTTGAAGAAGAAGGAATGGATATTGGTTTCTCATATCCGAAAGAAGGCGCTGTTGCAGCTGTAGCGAGCTGGGCTTTAACGAAAGGAAGTCAGCACGAAGAAGCGGCATACAAACTATTAAACTACTTGAGTGGAAAAGAAGCTCAGGAGGCTTTCTCGGAAAAATCTTATTATGGCATGTCGAATTCTGATGTGAAGTACAATGACAAGATTAAGGGGAAAGTGAAAGTTGGAGAAAATTATTACAGCAAGCTGACTTGGGTAGATTATGAAACAGCAACCTCTGAGCTGGGCAATTGGACAAATCGATGGAACGAAGTATTAGGCGGAGGAAAATAGGTGATCGCATGAGTGGAATTCATTTAGAACACATCAGTCAGCACTTCGGTGAGCAGATTGCTCTCAACGATGTCAGTCTTACTGTGAATGAGGGAGAGTTTTTCTCCCTTCTCGGTCCTAGCGGCTGCGGGAAATCAACGTTATTAAACATCATTGGCGGTTTTTTAGAACCAACAAAAGGCGTCGTCTATATTGGTGATCAGGATGTGACAGCTTTGCCGCCTTACCAAAGAAAAACAGGTATGGTCTTTCAAAGCTATGCACTCTTTCCGCATCTGACTGTATTTGATAATGTGGCGTACGGGCTTAAGGTTCAAAAGAAAAAGAAGGCGGAAATCAAAGAGAAAGTGATGGAAAGCTTGTCTCTTGTTCAATTAGAAGCATTTGCGAAACGGATGCCCCACCAATTAAGCGGTGGTCAGCAGCAGCGGGTAGCGATAGCAAGAGCACTGGCGATTCAGCCGTCTGTTCTCCTTCTTGATGAACCGCTCAGCAACCTAGATGCCAAACTAAGAAAAAACATGCAGACAGAGCTGCGAAATATTCAAAGAAATGTTGGGATTACAACCATTCTTGTGACACATGATCAAGAGGAGGCCTTAAGCCTTTCTGATCGAGTTGGAATTTTAGGAGAGGGTAGAATTCAGCAGATTGGGACGCCTTTAGAGGTGTACCGCCAGCCAAACAATCGATTTGTAGCTGAATTCATCGGACAGGTGAATATCTTTGAGGCTGTGTACAATGAAGCTGATGCTGCATTTACGGTTCCGCATGTAACCCATTCAAACGGTCAGCATCTTCAGTTGCAGGCTGCGGCACATCAAGAGAAAAGGGAAAAGCAACTGCTTATGCTGCGTCCTGAAAGAATCAGCATCTCTTCTGAGCAGAAGGAAGTTCAGCCAAACCATGTATCTGGCGTGCTGTCAGATGTGAGTTATATTGGGCATTCATTACGTTTGGTTGTGGGGCTTGATAATGGTGAAATCATTGTCCATGCTTCTGATGCTGCATTTCCCGAGCTGCCTGGAGTTGGAGAAACCGTCCATATCCATTGGCAGCCTGAAGATATCGTTTTCTTAGATTCGAAGGTGCATACGTGATGCGAATCAAGAAAAAGAATCAACGATTTCATTGGTTTATGCTGCTGCCAGCCTGTTTGTTTCTTGTTGTATTTTTACTAGCTCCGCTTGTGATGATGCTCGTTCTCAGTTTTCGCGATGTCGATTCGATGATGAATACATTACAAACGTATAGCTTTTCTCAATATATTCATGTGTTCACGACAGATGCATATGTAAAGGCGATTGGAAGTACTGTGTGGGTGGCTTTACAGACAACGGTGATTTGTTTATTGATGGCATACCCAGCAGCATACGTGCTTGTCAAGGCACCTAATCCGCGTCTGCGCGCATTTTTCTATATCTTACTTGTGTCGCCGCTTTTGACAAGTGTTGTGATTCGGACGTTTGCATGGATTGTTCTTCTTTCGCAAAATGGTCTGATCAATGGCATGTTACTAGATTTACATGTGATTGAGAAGCCGCTCTCGATGCTGTGGAATATGAATGCGGTCATTATTGCATATGTCCAGGTCATGCTGCCATTTGCAGTACTGCCGATCGCAACAAGTTTAACCGATATGGATCGTCATTTAAAACCGGCTTCTATGAGTCTTGGGGCTGGCCGGATTCGAACCTTTTTTCATGTCACCTTACCACTGACCATTCCAGGCATGGTGACAGGCGCGATCATCGTCTTCTCACTGGCAGCAGGAAGCTATATCACCCCGCTGTTAGTCGGCGGACGGATGCAGCCGCTGCTGCCGCTGTCAATTTATCAGCAGGTGATGCAGGTGTATAACCTGCCTCTTGCTGCAGCTATGTCCTTTACATTATTGGTTTGTGTGCTTGTGGTGGTCAGTCTACTAAGCTATTTATTGAAGCGTTGGGAGGCGAGGATGCATGCGTAAAAAGTCAATAGGTGACCGCTTGCTTTCTATCCTGATTTGGACTGCTGGGTCATTGGTTTATCTTTTTTTAACCATTCCTGTTCTTGTGATCGTCCTATCTGCTTTTAGTCCAAATGCCTTTCCTGAATTTCCACCGACTTCGTTCTCTGTTCGCTGGTTTCATGAGGTCGTGTCAAATCCAGAATGGATGGAATCGCTTCGGATCAGTGTGATTCTGCTTTTCATTGTGACGCCTCTCACGGTTCTTTTAGGGACAATGGCTTCGTATGCTTTAGCAAGGCTTTCCTTTAAGGGAAAGGAGGCTGTCCAAGCTTTCATTCTGTCACCTCTCATGATTCCTCAAGTGGTGTTAGGGATTGCTATGCTTTACTTGTTTACGGCTATGGGCTTTACAGGGTCTTTGTGGGCGCTCGTCATTGGTCACGTCATCATTGGTTTTCCCTATGTGGTTCGAACGGTAGGTGTGAGTGTTTCGAATTTAGATCCGCGTCTTGAGCTGGCTTCAATGAATCTAGGCGCAGGACCCATTCGCACGTTTTTTCGAGTCACATTGCCTTTGATTAAGCCGGGAATCATTGCAGGCGGGGTGTTTTCAGCTGTGACGTCATTTGGAGAAATATCGATCAGTTTGTTCGTTTCCTCACCTCAAACCATCACAATTCCGGTCAGGACCTTTAATTACATTGAGCAGACCTTTGATCCAAGTGTCAATGCGATATCTGTCATATTTATTATCATTTCTATCATTGCGCTGCTCATTATTGAGAAAACGATTGGTCTGTCTAAGGTGATGTAAATATAATGAAGAAACAAGGAGTTGTCATTTGAAATGGCAGCTCTTTTTTTTGTTGTTTTTACAGTAAAAAAATTCATTTTTTTAGGGAATGTAGTTCTTAAGATTTAAGAATTTGCGGGAAACGAAAGGAGACCTCTATCCTAGATTTTCGGCCATATTTTCAATATTTAAGGGAAAATATGAAATTTTTGCGGTATTTAGTCGATTATTTTCGGTTGAACGCAACTATTATTAGTTATTTTCGGTAAATATCGTCAATTATCATGTAAACCCTTCGGTATAACGCATGAATCTTTACACCCATTTTTCGGTGAAAAAAACAATATTTTCATATAAAGTGGACGTAAATAGAAAATATCTAAAAGAAGAAAAAGGCAAATCTATGGAAACATAGAGACGCAAAGCCATGTCCTAAGGTAAATGATTCTTTTTTTGCTAAGGTCGGCAGGCTACCGAATCAAAATGGGAGTCCCTCCGTTTTATTCGGGGTGGGCTCCTTTTCTGTTAAAGCGTCTATTTTAATGAAATAGACTTGGTTCTTTTGATATAGAGGGTGCAGGGTGAAATTGGTGGAGAAAACATAGAAGAGGCGGAGGATGAAAATGAATACAGTTTATTACCCCTTAACACATGCGCAAAAGCGAGTATTCTACACGGAAAGATTTTATCCAGGTACAAGTATTTCTAATTTGGGTGGATTCGCCAGGTTGAGATCAGCATCTGGTCTCAATCCTTCTTTGGTCGTCGATGTGCTTCAAGCGTACATTCGACAAACTGACTCTCTTCGGCTGAGACTCGTGTATCGAGATGAAGAGGAGGAGCCTGTTCAATATATCAAACCTTATGAAAAACAGCCGATTCGAATGGAAAAGGGCTGGAGTGAAGAGGAAGTAAGGGCTTGGGCGAACGAGCAAATTCGTGAGCCGATGCCATTGATTGACAGCCCCTTGATTGAATTTACGGTATTTCAAATCAGTGATCAAGAGTGCTGGCTGTTCTGTAAAGCACATCATATTGTCGCGGATGGGATTTCTATCATTTTAATGGGAAATCGCATTATTGATTTATATCATGACATGCTGCAAGGAGTAGACATCTCGCCAGTTGAGGAGATTTCCTTCGTTGATCACATTATGAGTGAGCAGACCTATGAATCTTCTAAACGTTTTCAAAAAGATCAAGCTTTTTGGAATGAGCAATTTGCTCATATTCCAGACTTCGCATCTTTAAAACCGCATAAGGGATATGAGATGAGTTTACATGCGGAGCGATTTTCAGGGGATGTTCCAGATTCTTTAAAGGAGAAGCTTCGTGTCTTTTGTGAAGAACAGAAAGTCAGTATGCTTTCGATGTTTATGTCCACTGTCTATATTTACTTACATCGTTTTAGCGGTATGGAGGATGTCGTTCTTGGAACCTTTATGGGTAACCGGACGAATGCCAAAGAGAAAAAGATGATTGGGATGTTTGTATCGACGATTCCAATGCGTGCATCTGTTCAAGGGTCGCAATCGTTTGTTGATTTCGTAAAGCAGGTCATGGCGGATCAAATGAAGATCTTGCGACACCAAAAATACCCTTACAATCTGCTCATGAATGATTTGCGGGAAAGAGAAGGGTTTACAGGACGCCTTTTTGATATTTCTTTAGAATATCAGGTCATGCAGTGGCAGAAAAAAGAGAACCTGTCGTTCATTACTGAACCGATTTTTAGCGGGAGCGGAATGAATGATATTTCAATACATGTGAAAGACCGCTGGGATACTGATACATTGACCATTGATTTGGATTACCGTACAGATGTATTCACAGAAGAAGAAATGAGTAAGATGTTTGATCGATTCTTGATTTTACTAGAAGCGGCGGTCACTCAGCCTGATCAGCTGATCGGGACACTGCCTTTACTTTCAGCAGGTGAACAAGAGGAACTGCTGCAATTATCTGAGGGAGAACCGTTTGAAAGACCAGCAGCAAAACCGGTTCATCACATGTTTGATGAGACAGCCAACAAATATGCAGATCGAACAGCCGTTGTAGCAGAAAATGGAACAATTACTTATGGAGAGCTGCAACAACAGGCAGAAAAGCTTGCACGTTTTCTACAAATGAAAGGTATCTCACGTGATGTGCCTGTTGCTGTTTTGATGGAGCGGAAGGTAGATGCCATGGTAGCAGTCTTCGGCATACTAAAGGCTGGCGGGGCATATGTACCAATAGATCCAGCATTACCTGAGGAGCGCATTCAATTTATTGTGGAGGATTCAGGTGCTTCTATCGTGTTAACAGAGGAATCGTTCATTCAAGAGTACCCAGCCCTCTCGGAAAAATTGATCGTGCAGCAGCAACTATTATTAGATGATGGACGGCTGCCTGAGCTTCTCGATCAGACGGCGCCCGAAGATTTAGCCTACATGATTTATACATCGGGTACGACTGGAAAGCCGAAGGGCGTCATGATTGAGCATCTTCAGCTTCATCATTTGGTCCATGCTTTGCATCATGAGATGTATCAAGGGGCGAATGAGCTTCAAATGGCGCTTCTAGCCCCATTCCATTTCGATGCATCGGTGAAACAAATATTTGCTGCCCTTTTATTTGGACATACGCTTCATATCATCCCGCGAGAAACGACGAGAAATGGCATGCAGCTAGCGGCTTATTACAGAAAACATCAAATTGAAGCGGCAGATGGAACTCCGGCGCATGTGCAGCTTTTACTTGCAGCGGATTTGGACGGTCTGTCATTGACGCACATGTTGATTGGGGGAGAAGCGCTGCCTGCGAAAGCAGCACGTTCACTTATCGAAGCGGTTCGTATGAGTCAGCCTGATTTTACTCTATGGAATGTGTATGGTCCAACTGAGACGTGTGTGGATGCGGCAGTTCATCGCCTGAATCTCAGTGAGCTGAGCGAATCAACTGAACAGCGCTATGTGTCGATTGGAAAACCGCTTGGTCATCATCGTATTTATATTTTAAATGAACATGATCAATTACAGGTGCCAGGGGCTGCAGGAGAACTTTGCATTGCCGGTATAGGTGTTGGGCGAGGCTATGTGAATCAGCCTGAATTGACGAAGAAGGTATTCACGGCAGATCCGTTTTCTCCGAATGAGCGGATGTATCGAACAGGGGATCTAGTCAGATGGCTTCCAGATGGCACGATTGATTATCTTGGCAGAATGGACGATCAAGTGAAAATAAGGGGTTACCGCATAGAAACAGGTGAGATTGAAGCGGTGATGGAGCAGGTAGATGGAATTGATAAGGCTGTCGTGCTAGTAGTTGATGAAGCGGATGGGGAAAAGGCGTTAAGTGCTTACTATCAAGCTCGTCATGATGGTGTGTCTGTTGACATGCTGCAAGCGGCTATCAAACATCAGCTCCCAGCTTACATGATGCCGCTTTATTTCAAAGAACTCGATGCTTTTCCACTCACAGTCAGCGGCAAAGTCGACCGTCGTGCACTTGCTGCCTTAAAAGGTGATAGAGCGGTTCATGCTGTTTATACGGCACCTAGAAACGATATAGAAACGAAGCTTGTTCATTTGTGGGAAGACATTCTTGATCAAGAGCAAATCGGTGTATATGATTCTTTCTTCGATCGAGGCGGGCATTCGCTCAAAGCGATGACTGTACTTACAAAGGTTCAGCGAGATTTTCAAGTGGATGTGCCGCTCTCTGTTTTATTTGAACAGCAGACGATTGCTGCTCTTGCTACTTATATTGAGCAAGCAGAAAAGTCTACAGCAACGGAGATACCAAAAGCGCCGGCTGTAGATCATTATCCATTATCGCCTCCAC
This sequence comes from Bacillus sp. AM 13(2015), assembly GCF_001518755.1. Classification (NCBI taxonomy): domain Bacteria; kingdom Bacillati; phylum Bacillota; class Bacilli; order Caryophanales; family Bacillaceae; genus Bacillus; species Bacillus sp. AM 13(2015). The sequence goes on from NZ_LKCP01000002.1 coordinate 79,676, forward strand.
AGCAGCGCGTCTATATGGTGAGTCAATTGGAGCAAAGCACTGCCTATCATATGCCTGCTGTTGTGAGGTTAAAAGGAGCTCTGCAGCTTGAGAAGCTGACTGAAGCCTTTGACAGACTGATCTCACGTCATGATATGCTGCGTACTTCTTTTCATACGATAAAAGGTGTCCCTCGTCAGCGGATCGCTTCATCCGTTTTCTTTGAAATAGAACAGCTGACAGGCGGTACGATGGAAGAAAACATGCAGCACTTTGTCAGACCTTTTGATCTTGAGTGTGCGCCACTTCTTCGAATAGGATTGCAGTCATTGCATGATCAGGAGCATTTGCTCTTTTTCGATATGCATCATCTGATTTCAGATGGTCTTTCGATCGATTTAATACTGCGTGAGCTGTCAGATGCTTACGAGGGATCGGTGAAAGAACCATTGAAGCTTCAATATCAAGATTATGCTGTTTGGCAACAGCACCAAGACTTTCAAAAAGAAGAGGCATTCTGGCTGCAAGAATTTTCGGGGGATATCCCTGCTTTACAGCTGCTGACCGATTATCAGCGTCCAGCTGTCCAGTCTTTCGCAGGTGATCGTGTCATCAAAGAAATCGATGAGGCGTTAAAGAATCAATTACAGGAGATTGCAGCAAACCATCACACGACACTGTATACGGTGCTGCTTTCTGCTTACTATACATTGATTGCGAAATATACGGGTCAAAAGGAATTTGTGGTCGGAACACCGGCAGCAGGGCGTGTGCATACAGATTTGAATGACATGATCGGTATGTTTGTCCAGACACTTGCTTTGCGGTCAGAGGTAGATCCGAATGGAACCATGTCTCAGTTGATTGAGCAAGTAAAGGAAAAGACGATGCAGGCATTTGAGCATCAGCAATATCCGTTTGAGCGGCTGCTTGAAAAACTGAATGTGCCAAGAGATTTTAGCCGTCATCCATTATTTGATACCGTCTTTACACTTGCGCCAGGTCATTCAACAGCCCAGCGTATTGGGGATATGCAGGTCGAGGTTGAAGAAACCAATTTCCATATTGCGAAATTTGATTTAACACTGCAAGCGATGGAGTCAGGTCAAGGTTTATCCTTTGTACTCGATTACAGTACGGCACTATTTAAACGAAGTACAGCAGAGCAGATGCTCAAACATTATGTTTATCTGCTGGAACAGATGGTTCAATCGCCGAAGGAAGCTATTCAATCCTATCGATTATTGTCTGAACAAGAAGCAGAAGCTCAGCTAAATAGGTGGAATCCGTTACCTGCGCCTTATCCAGCAGAAGAAACCATTGTGACGCAGTTTGAAGAACAGGTGCAGCAGCATGGTCATCAGCCTGCATTGCAATGTGAAGATGTGGTTCTTTCTTATCAAGAGCTGAATGACCGAGTGAATCAGCTGGCTCATTATTTGCGTGAAAATGGTTTTGAAAAAGGAATGAAAGCAGCCTTATTCTTTGAACGATCCAATGAAATGGTGCTCTCTGTTCTGGCTGTGCTTAAGGCGGGCGGAGTCTATGTACCAATTGATCCCGATTTCCCTGATGAGCGCGTGAAGCACTTTTTAACAGACAGCGGTGCACAATTCTTACTGACACATCAAGTGCTGCGCCATCGCTCGGTGCTCACTGCATTTGAGGGAATCATCATAGAAACAGAAAATCAAGCGATTGTTCAGCAGTCAGACAGCCCAATAGATGCTCATATTTTACCTGAGGACTTGGCGAATTTGACCTATACATCTGGTACAACCGGTAAACCTAAAGGAAATATGGTGACACACCGGAACATTTTGAGAACGGTGAAGCAATCGAATTATCTCACCATTCACCATGAAGATACGGTGATGAGCATCTCAAACTATGTATTTGATGCTTTTATGTTTGATGTGTTTGGTGCTTTATTGAACGGAGCAAAACTCATTGTTCTGCCAAAGGACCATATTTTAAACATGAATGAGCTTTCTGGAGCGATTGAGAAGGAAAAAGTCAGTATTTTAATGATCACGACAGCTCTTTTTCACTTACTCATCGATATGAAAAAAGACAGCCTGAAGAACGTAAGAAAAGTGCTGTTTGGCGGGGAACGTGCTTCCGTGCCTCATGTGGTGACTGCACTTGAGACAGTGGGGAAAGACAAGCTTGTTCATATGTACGGCCCTTCTGAGAGCACAATTTTCACCACATATTATCCTGTGAACCACATTGAGAAGCACGCGTTATCCATCCCAATCGGAAAGCCAGTGAGTCAAACGGCTGTTTATATTGTAGATGAATTTGGACATGTACAGCCGCCGGGCGTTGCAGGAGAGCTTTGTGTCGCTGGTGATGGACTGGTGAAAGGATATTATAAGCAGCCAGAACTAACGAGCGAAAAGTTTGTCAAAAATCCTTTCCGCCCTGGAGAGACCATGTATAAAACGGGCGATCTTGCACGCTGGCTGTCAAATGGAGATATCGAATTCATTGGACGGATCGATCATCAAGTGAAGATTCGCGGACAGCGTATCGAGCTTGGGGAAATTGAACATCAGCTGCTGCGGCATCCTCAGGTGAAGGAAGCTGTCGTGATTGCTGCCCCGAATGACACGTTATGTGCGTATTTCACAGCAGAAGGATCTGTCTCATTAACTGATTTGCGCGAGCAAGCAGGACGTGAACTGCCCGTGTATATGATGCCGGCATTTTTCATGCAATTAGAGGAGCTTCCTTTAACGAATAACGGTAAGGTCGATAGGCGGGCGCTGCCGGCACCTGATCTTAGTGAGCAGGGGGCAAATGAATACACCTCTCCTCAATCAGAAACAGAGCGTCTGCTGGCGAACATTTGGGAGGAAGTTCTTGAAGTACCGCGAATCGGCAAACACGATCATTTCTTTGAATGCGGGGGCCATTCGCTGCGCGGCATGAAAATGCTGAACAGGTTGTATGAAGAGATGCAGGTGGAGCTCACTTTGAAATCTTTATTTGAATCCCCAACATTAGAAGCGTTCGCGCTTGCGGTAGATCAAGCGGACCAAACGGAGATCAAGCGAGTGGAAGTTGCCAAAGAGGCGGCGTATTATCCAGTGACATCTGCTCAGAAAAGACTGTTTGTTTTGGAGAAAATGACTGATGCGGAGCAAAGCTACCATATGCCGGCTGCCTTAAAGCTAGAAGGCGTCTTTGATGAAAAACGATTTGAAAAGGCAATTGATCAGCTAGTCCAACGTCATGAAGCTTTCCGAACGAGCTTTGATTTTGTTCAGAATGAACCTGTTCAACGGATTGAAACAAATGTCTCAATAAACATTGAAAAAATTGAACAGAACGGCCGAGACATACAGCAATTGATGAATGACTTTATCAGGCCATTTGATGTAGAAAAAGCGCCTTTACTCAGAATAGGTCTAGTTTCCGTCTCCGTAAATGTCCATTATTTACTGATTGATATGCATCATATCATTTCAGATGGGGCGTCTGTTGGCATTTTAATTGAGGAGCTTTCAGCCCTGTATCGAGGAGACAAACTAGAGGAATTGCCTGTTCAATACAAGGATTATGCAGTTTGGTCAAAAAGTGAGGCATCTGCTGCGCAAAAAGCAGATGAAGAGGCATTCTGGCTGGATCAATTGCAAGGAGAGCTGCCTGTACTGGCACTGCCGGAAGACCTGCCAAGGCCAAAAGTGCAAACATTCGTTGGAGATCGTGTCTCATTTACAATAAAAGGTTCGCTTAAATCAAAATTGGACGAACTCGTTAGAACGCTCAACAGTACGACCTATACAGTCCTGCTTGCTGGCTACAGTATTCTTTTAAGCAAGCTTTCAAGACAAGAGGATATCATCATTGGTTCTCCGGTTGTGGGCAGAACCCATCCTGATATTCAATCTGTGATCGGCATGTTTGTGAACACGCTGGCACTTAGAACAAGACCAGCAGGACATCAGACTGCTGCTGAATTTGCGTCAAATGTCCATCAGCTTGTGTTAGAGGCAAACGAGCATCAGCTGTACCCATTTGAAGAATTGGTAGATCAGGTGCAAACGGTTCGAGACACAAGCCGTCATCCAATTTTTGATGTGGTCTTCTCAATGGAAAATGCGGATATTCGTGATTTATCGATGGATGGGCTTCACGTTGTTCCACAGCCATTCGAGGAGAATATCGCCAAATTTGATTTGACCTTAACTGGAAACGAATCCGCAGATCAAATTGAGCTCGTGTTTGATTTTAATTGTTCTATCTTTCAAAAGACGTCAATTGAAAAGTGGAAAGAATATTTCCTTCATTTGCTGGAACAAATGGTGTCAGCGCCAGATCAATCTTTAGATCAAATGAAATTATTGTCACCGCAGCAGCAGCAAAAACTGCTGAACGAATGGTCAGGACCTGTCCTAGACGTCCCGTCAGATCAAACCGTTCATGCCCTGATTGAGGCGAAGGCACAAGAAGCACCGCATCAAAAAGCAGCGACCTTCTGCGGAACGAGCTGGACGTATAAAGAGCTGAATAGCCGGGCGAATGTAGTCGCTTCAAGGCTCATCGCAAACGGCACAAAACCAGGAGACCGCGTCGGCATTCTCACCCGTCCATCTCTTGATATGACAGCTGCTGTCCTCGGCGTTCTCAAGGCTGGTGCGGCATTCGTTCCAATTGATGCGGATTATCCAGCGCAGCGTATTGCGTACATGCTGGAAGACTGCGGGGCAGAGGTACTTCTGATGCAGAAAGGACTCACTGCACCATCTTCATTCACAGGTCATGTCCTGTTCATAGAAGATGCGGTAGAGGGAGAAGCTCACGAGATTCAGATTCATGTGAAGACAACAGACCTTGCCTACATGATTTACACGTCTGGGACGACGGGACAGCCGAAGGGTGTCATGGTCGAGCACCAGTCTCTTGTGAATCTTGCATTCTGGCACAATGATGCATTCCAAGTGACGAACAAGGATCGAACTGCGAAATATGCCGGCTTTGGCTTTGACGCCTCCATTTGGGAGATGTTCCCGACGTGGATCGCCGGCGCAGTGCTGCACATTATTGACGAAGCAATTCGCCTCGATATGATCAAGCTTAATGCGTATTTCAATGAAGAAGGGATCACCATTGCCTTCCTGCCAACGCAGTTATGCGAGCAGTTTATGTCAATGGACAACCATTCTCTACGCTATTTACTAACAGGTGGAGACAAGCTGAAACAGGTGAAGCCAGTACCATATGAACTCGTCAATAACTACGGTCCAACAGAAAATACAGTCGTAGCGACAAGTGCAGTCATCGACCCAGAACAAGGCACGCTTCCGATTGGAACAGCGATTGCCAATACTCGTTTTTACATCATGGGTTCGTTATATGACCTATCGCCGGCAGGCGTACTGGGCGAGCTCGTAATTGCAGGAAAAGGACTGGCAAGAGGCTACTGGAATCTTCCAGAGGAAACAGATAAACGATTTGTCCCAGATCCATTTTATCCAGGCGAGCGCATGTACCGCACAGGCGATTTAGTGAAATGGACAGAGGATGGAGAGCTGATCTATCTCGGCAGAATAGACCATCAGGTCAACATCCGCGGCTTCCGTATTGAGCTGTCAGAAATTGAAGCCCAGCTTCTGACGCTGGATTCGGTGAAAGAAGCCGTCGTGACAACGGTCAAAGATGCGAGTGATCAGGACGCCCTTGCCGCTTACGTGATCACGGAGAACGATACTGATGCAGAAGACTTAAAAGAAAGCCTAAAACGAACGTTGCCAGAATACATGGTGCCATCATGGATCATCAAGCTAGACCAATTTCCAATGACGGCAAATGGAAAAGTTGATCTGAAAGCATTGCCAGCTCCTGATATCGAAGCGAACCAAACGATATACGAAGCACCAAGAGATGAAGTTGAAACACTGCTTTGCGGCATTTGGGAAGATGTCCTTGGCGTCAGCCAAGTCGGTATTCACGATCACTTCTTTTTCCTTGGCGGAGATTCGATTAAAGGTATCCAAATGGCAAGCCGACTCACGCAAGCAGGCTGGAAGCTCGATATGAAACTTCTATTCCAGTACCCAACGATTGCAGAGCTGCGCCCATATATCGAGGAAGCCGATCTTCTCACAGCCGACCAATCACCTGTCGAAGGAGAAGTCATTTTAACACCGATTCAACGCTGGTTCTTTGAACGAAACTTTACGAATCAGCATCATTGGAACCAATCGGTTATGCTCCAAGCACCAAATGGTTTGGATGAGGAAGTCGTTCAGCAAGTACTGGAACAGCTCATGATTCATCATGATGCCTTGCGACTGGTGTATCCGCTCGAAGAAGGGCGCGTCATCCAGCGTCATCGAGGAATCGAGGAAAACAATGTGGCAATTGACGTGGTGGAAGTAAAAGGAGAGCTGTCGCAGCAAATCAGGCAGGTAGAAAAGCTGGCAAATGAAGTGCAGGCGAGTATATCGCTAGCAGACGGGCCTTTAGTGAGATCTGCTATTTTCCGAACGGATCAAGGGGATCATTTATTGCTTGCTATACACCATCTTGTCATTGATGGGGTATCATGGCGCATTTTCCTTGAAGATTTCATGGCTCTTTATGAACAGTCGAAGCGCGGGGAAACTCTTACCCTCCCTGAAAAAACACACTCCTTCCAAGAATATGCCCAGAAGCTGACTGAATACGCTGTGTCAGATGAGCTGCTATCGGAAAGAGCGTATTGGAAAAAGGTACTTGCGCATTCCGTTCCTCCGCTTCAAAAGGATCATGTCACGGAGGATCAACGAATGCTTCATACAGAGACCATTCGTTTTACATTGTCTGAAGAGGAAACGCACAGGCTGCTGACGGATGTACATGAAGCCTACCAAACAGAAATCAATGATATTTTGCTGACGGCATTAGGATTGTCCATGAAAGAGTGGACAGGTGAAGACAGGCACTTTATTCATCTTGAAGGGCACGGGAGAGAGGACATCCTCCCTGCGGTTAACGTGTCACGGACCATCGGCTGGTTTACTAGCATGTATCCTGTGTTACTGGATATATCGCATGCAGACGATCTTTCTTATCAAATCAAGCATTTAAAAGAGGAACTCAGACACATTCCGAACAAGGGGATCGGCTATGGCGTTTTAAAATACTTAACGCCTGACAAGATGAAGGACGATATTGATTTTCAAGTCACACCAGATATCAGCTTTAACTATCTTGGCCAGTTTGATGAACAGATCGGTGGCGGTGAAATGAGACGCTCTGCATGGCATGCAGGACAATCGCTGAGCCCTGAATCCGAGAAACCTCATGCGCTAGATATTGTTGGTTTCGTAGAACAAGCAATGCTCCATGTGACGATTTCCTATCATCACCTTGAATTCGAAGAGCGGACGATGGAACAGTTCAAGGAACTCCTAGAAAAGAATGTGAAGACATTGATCTCACATTGTCTATCACAGGATGAGAGTCAGATCACACCTAGTGATGTGGGGGATGAGGATCTTACCATGGATGAACTTGAAAAGCTAATGGATCTATTTTAAGCAAAAAGAAGAGGTGGACTTATGAGCAAGCAGAAAATTCAAAAGGTATATCCTTTAACACCAATGCAAGAGGGCATGCTGTATCATGCCATGCTAGACCCTGATTCCTCCTCTTATTTCACACAGCTTGAGCTTGGAATAAGCGGAGATTTTGATCTCGATCTTTTTGAAAAGAGCCTCAATGAACTCGTACGGACATATGACATTCTGCGTACAGCCTTTGTCTATCAGCAATTACAAAAGCCTCGTCAGGTTGTACTGGCTGAACGTCATTTAGATGTGTATAGAGAAGATCTATCGCATCTGAATGATCAAGAGCAGAAAAAGGTATTGGATCAATATAAAAAGCAAGTGAGAAAGCAAGGATTTCACTTAACGAATGATCTGTTGTTGAAAGTCGCTGTTTTTCAATTAAATGAAACAAACTGGCACTTGATTTGGAGCAACCATCACATCATCATGGATGGTTGGTCCATGGGTGTTTTGATGAAAAAACTGTTTCATTACTATGAATCTTATCGGAACGGCCGAACCCCGGATCGCTCACAAGGTAAGCCTTATGCGGACTATATCCAGTGGCTTGGAAAGCAAAATAAACAAGAAGCGGAAGACTATTGGAAGGAGCGGCTGGATGGTGCCGTTCAGCACCAAGGGCTGCTGCAGCAAAAAGAAGCGAACGGACAATATGACCATCAGGAATGGACGTTTACATGGGATGCACAAACGGTACAAGCCATTCAAGATGCGGCAAGACAATGCCAAGTGACAGCACCGAACCTTTTTCAGGCTGTCTGGTCCGTTCTTTTAAGCACCTATCATGCAGCAGATGATGTCACATTCGGAACAGTCGTATCGGGCAGACCTCCAAGTGTGTCTGGAATTGAGCAAATGGCAGGGCTGTTTATCAATACGATACCTGTTCGGGTGACATTGGATCAGGAACAGACCTTCAAACAGCTGTTTCAAAAGGTTCAGCAGCATGCACTGGAAGCGGAAAACTATGATTTTATGCCGCTTTATGACATTCAGCAGAAAACAGCTGCTGGAGGAAAGCTCTTTGATCATTTGGTTGGGTTTGAAAACTATCCTTTAGATCAGGAGCTGTCTGGTGACACCATGTCTGCACGTCTCGGTTTTGCCATTGATGTAAAGGACGGATTTGAACAAACGAATTTCGATCTGAATCTTCTTGTCTATCCGGGTGAAACGTGGACATTGAAAATCAAATACAATGCGGTGGCGTTTGAAGAAAAAGTCATTGAAAATATATCGAAACATCTGACCAATCTCATAAAGCAAATCATTCAAAATCCTGACATGTATCTTCATGAAGTGACATGTATCACAGAAGAAGAAAAGCAGCAGATTGCAGCGTGGAATCAGACGGAGCGAGATTATCCGAAGCACCTGTCCATTCCCGAGCTGCTCAATGAACGTATCAAAGCGCAGCCAAACCACCTGGCATTAGTCGAAGGCGAGCGAACATTCACATACGAAGAGCTTGGACAAGAAATTCGTCGTTTAGCCAGCAGCCTTGTAGAAAACGGCGTTCAGCCGGGGGATGCTGTCGCGGTGTATATGAACCGATCAGCAGATGCGGTGATCGCCATTTTAGCCATTTTACACGCAGGGGCTGCCTATGTGCCGATTGATCCAGCTCAGCCTGAGGAGAGAATCCGTTGGATGCTTGAAGACAGCGGCGCAGCCATTTTGCTCTATGCTGACAGCCAGCCGCCGTTTAATGAAAGCATCAAAGCAATTCATGTGACCGGCTTGACTCATCACTCACAAGCGGAGTTATCAGTCGAGACGACTCCATCTCAATTGGCATATATCATGTTCACATCGGGATCAACTGGACGACCAAAAGGAGTGCAAATTGAGCATCAGCATATTGTGAGGTTAGCATGCTCTCAGGAGAAAATAGTCTTGAACAAGTCGGATCGTATGGCGCATACAGGAGCTGTCAGCTTCGATGCGATTACCCTTGAAATCTTCACTACACTTCTGAATGGGGCGACGCTTTATCCTGTTGACCGTGATACTTTATTGGATATAAACCGATTCGAACAATTTATCCAAACATATCAGATCACGGCGCTCTTTTTAACGACTGGTTTATTTAATCAGCTCGCTCATCAGCGGCCGCAAATGTTCAAAGGGTTAAAAACATTATTCACCGGCGGTGATGTGATCAATGAGAAAAGTGCGGAGCTTGTGAAAAAGCATCATCCATCACTTACCTTGCTGAATGTCTATGGCCCAACAGAAAATACAACCATCTCGACCATTTACGAAGTAAGAGGAGATGAAACGGGTCCGATCCCAATTGGTCAGCCGATCAATCATACGTCAGCTTATATTTTAGATGACTATCAAAGACTTCAGCCAATTGGAGCGCCAGGAGAGCTGTATGTAGGCGGGGACGGTGTTTCAAGAGGGTACATCAAACGTCCAGATTTGACTGATCAAGTATTCATGGCAGATCCTTTTAAGCCATCAGGACGGATGTATCGAACAGGTGACTTGGCTAGATATGGTGCGGATGGTCAGATCGAATTCCTTGGCCGTGCAGATGATCAGGTGAAAATTCGAGGCTTCCGTATTGAGCTTGGTGAAATTGAAACGGTGCTTCGCCAAGAAACGGGTATCGATGATGCGGTTGTACTTGTTCAGCAGCTTTCTTCAGAAGAAAAGGAAATCATCGCCTACTTCACAGGGAGACTCACAGAAGAAGAGGTGCGAGATGTATTCAATCAAAAGCTGCCAGCTTATATGGTGCCGCACTATGTGATGAAGCTGGATACCTTTGCACTGACAACGAACGGGAAGGTAGATCGAAAAGCTTTACCAAAGCCGAACGAAGTGCATCGCGAAGAGATCAAAATCATGCCGCCTGAGACCGAGACAGAAAAGGTACTAGCTGACATTTGGGAGGAGCTTCTTGGAAAAACGATTGGGATAGACGAGCATTTCTTCATGGCTGGCGGGCACTCGCTCAAGGCGATGATGATGTCTGCGAAGGTTCAAGAAGCGCTTCAAAAGGAAGTGCCGATTCAAATGATTTTTGAGAAGCCGACGATTCGCTCATTAGCGGCTTACATCGATCAGGATGGTCAAGAAGATGCCGGACATCCTATTTTACCAGCAGAGCAGGCAGATGAATATCCGGTATCACCAGCTCAGCGCCGTTTATACATTTTGCAGACACTTGAACCTGACAGCACGAATTATCATATTCCGATCGTCTTAACGCTTGAAGGAACACTCGAATATGAGCGGCTCAAATCAGCATTTAATCAGTTAATCCAAACGCATGAAATCTTAAGAACGAGTTTTCATATGAATGGAGAAGACATTGTCCAAAGGGTGCATGAATGGTCTGCATTTGACCTTCCTGTTCATGACATCAAGGAAGAAGAGGCTGAGGCATTTCTTGCTGAACGTCAATCGCCATTTGATTTAACAGCGGCACCTCTTTTACGAGCTCAGCTGCTAAAGGTCAGTGAGAATCGTCATCTTCTCGTTTTGGAAGCACATCATCTCATTACAGATGGCAGCTCCATGAAGACGTTCATTCAAGATTTGGCGAAGGCCTATGATGGAGAAGCTCTTGCTGAAAGAGCCATTCATTATAAAGATTACGCTGTCTGGCAGCTAAGTGAAGAAGAAACGGAGAAACTGAAGGAGCATGAAGCATATTGGCTGAAGCAATTTGAAGGAGATTTACCGGTTTTAGAGCTACCAACTGATTATCCGCGTCCAGCAGAACGTGATTTTTCGGGAGAACGATTCATGTTTGGCTGTGATCAAGCAACGACTCAGCGCATTCATGAACTGCTTCAGAAAACCGATACGACCATGTATATGTTCTTGTTATCTGCCTTTCAAGTGCTGCTTGCCTCCTATAGCGGTCAGGAAGATATCATTGTGGGTTCGCCTGTTGCTGGACGGACACACCCTGATATCCAGGACATGCCGGGGATGTTTATCAACACCATTGCAATGCGCGGAAAACCAGAACAAACCAAAACATTTTTGCAGCTGCTTGAAGAAATAAAAGAAACAAGTGTTGACGCTTTTGCACATCAAAGCTATCCACTCGAAGAGTTAATTGCACATCTTCCATTAGACCGTGATACAACTCGCAGCCCGCTTTTTAGCGTGTCATTTAACATGCAGAACATGGAGGTTCCAGCGCTAAAGCTCGGCGATCTGCACATTTCGCCTTATGCCATTCAGCATCACTCGGTCAAATTTGATTTATCTTTAGAAGCATTTGAACGCGAGGGAGCATTAAAACTGAGCTTTGACTATGCAGCGGCATTATTTAAAGAAGAGACCGTCCGCCGGTTCGGAACTCACCTCCTAGCGATTATTCGTGAGGCGGTTCGCCATCCAGAGGAACAGATCGGCTTGCTCCGTATACTGGATCAGCACGAACAAATAGAGCGTCTGGAGAAAAAAGCCGAAGGGCCAACGAATCGTCATGAGCCATTCCATGTCCAATTTTCACGTCAGGCTAAGGAAACACCGGATGCTATCGCCGTCATGGATGATCAAAGAAAACTCACCTACCGCGAGCTGGAAGACATGTCACATGCACTTAGCTGTGAACTTAAGAAACGAGGCGTAGAGAAAGAAAAAACTGTGGCACTGATTCTTGACCGCTCTGTCTATGTGATCGTCTCCATGCTTGGTGTGATGAAAGCAGGAGGAGCGTTTGTCCCGATTGATCCAGCTTTTCCGGCTGAACGAATCCGCTACACATTAGAGGATTCAGGTGCACAAGTCATCGTAACAAATAGGTCTCTTGCAGATTCCTATCAAAATCGCAAGTCGATTCAAGTGGTGCAGGTTGAACAAGCAGTGCAACAAAGCTATTCACTAGAACTGCCAGAAGTATCGGTCGATCAGCTCGCTTATGTGATTTACACATCTGGGACAACAGGGAAGCCGAAGGGAGTACAGCTCACGCATCGTAATCTATCACACTATGTCAACTGGCTGACAAATGAGGTGACATTGCAAGAATGTGATCGGACAGCACTGCTTTCTTCTTATGCATATGATCTTGGTTACACAAGCATTTTCCCTGTTTTAAAAGCAGGGGGGACACTCTATGTTCCTCGTGAAGAGGTGTATACAGACCCTGTACGTCTGATGCGTTTGATTGATGAACAAGAGCTGACTTATATCAAAATGACACCATCTTTATTTCATATGATGGCAGATTCTAAGGAACATTCATTTAACGCTTTACGCCTAGTGGTACTTGGAGGAGAACCGATCATTCCTGAGGATGTTGAAACATTTATGAAGCAGCATCCATGCGTGGCAGTAATGAACCATTACGGTCCGACTGAGACAACCATTGGTACAGTGACCAAGCTGATCACACCGCAAGAGCTGGACGCTCTGAAGGAACGATCTTTGATCGGGCAGCCAATTGCACACACTAGAGCACTCGTATGCAATCAGCAGCAGCGTCTTGTCCCTTACGGCGCGCGGGAGAGCTTTATATATCTGGGGAAGGCGTGTCGAGAGGATATTTGAATCAGCCTGAGTTAACAGCGGAACGTTTTCTTGAAAATCCATATGACCCTCAAGAGCGAATGTATCGAACAGGGGATTTGGTCAGACAGCATGCAAATGGAGATATTGAGTTTCTTGGAAGAGTCGATGATCAAGTGAAAATCCGCGGCTATCGCATTGAGAAACAGGAAATTGAGCATGCCGCACGTGCTCTGGCATCTATTCAAGAAGTCTATGTGAAAGTTCTGCACCTGTCCGGTTTGCCGGAGCTTGCACTCTATTACACAGCGCCTGAACACATTGGAACATTGACGTTTAGAGAAAATCTTGCGGAGACACTGCCGGATTATATGATTCCAACGTACTTTGTGAAAGTCGATCACATTCCACTTACCCAAAATGGAAAGGTGGATGCGAAGTCTTTGCCGCTTCCGCATGAAGTGCATATGAACCGTACGGCGCATGTGGCACCAGAAACGGAACTTGAGCGGACGCTGTGTGACATTTGGTCAGAAGTTCTTGGGGTGGAACAAATGGGTGTTCTTGACCACTTCTTTGAATTAGGAGGTCATTCCCTCAAGGGGATGGTGCTCATTTCGAAGGTGCAAGCAAAGCTGAACAAGCATGTGCCGCTCAAAGTTCTTTTTGAAAAACCAACCATACGAGCGATGGCTGCCTACTTGGACGAAATGGATTCTTCGGTGGTTACATCCATTCAGCCGGCGGAAAAGCAAGATTTCTATCCCGTCTCTTCTGCTCAAAAGCGGATGTATGTACTGCAGCAGCTGCATCCAGAAGCAGTCACTTATCATATGCCAGCCGTTTTAATGATGGAAGGCAGACTTGATGTGAAGCAGCTAGAAGCAGCGCTTCAAGCCTTGATCGACAGACATGAATCATTGCGGACCGCCTTTGTAGAAATTGACGGCGTACCCGTTCAAAAAGTCTATCGCCAAGTGCCGTTTACATTAGAGGTTGATGAAATCGAGGGCGATCAGGGGCAGTCTGTCATCGAGTCATTCATTACACCATTCTCATTACATCAAGCACCATTAATGAGGGCAAAAGTGGCGAAGCTTTCTGATGAGAAATATGTATTCATGATGGATATGCACCATATCATTGCAGATGGTGTCACACGCAGCCTGCTCATTCAAGAACTGGCAGAGCTGTATGAGAAAAAGACGTTACCGCCAGTTCAGCTGCATTACAAGGATTTTGCGGTATGGCAGCAGGAAGAAAATCAGCAGGCGATGCTTGAGAAACAGCGGCAGTATTGGCTGGAGCAATATGCACAGCCGCCAGCAGACTTAGCGCTGCCCCTTGATTTTCCGCGTCCTCAATTTCAGTCATTTGAAGGAGGGCGAGTCGATAGATGGTTGTCTGCTGAAAAGGTGCAATCTATCAAAACGCTCATGGCGGAAAAAGGTGTGAGCTTGAACATGGTGATGCAAACAGCATTTGCCATTTTCCTTTCGAAATTAACTGGGCAGACAGATATCGTCATAGGCGCTGTAACCGCAGGACGTACGCATGCTTCAATCGAACGGGTTCCAGGCATGTTTGTCAATACGCTTGCTCTTCGAAACGAAGTGCAGCCAGAAGAAACGACAGCACAGCTGCTTGAAAAAATGAAAGATCGCAGCCTATCAGCCTATGAACATCAAGAATTCCCGTTTGAGGAATTGGTGGCTCAGTTAGATCTTCCGAAAGACACGAGCCGCAATCCATTGTTTAGTGTCATGCTGACTACAGATGACCGTGACCTGACGTTACCGGATTTGAATGGAATCAAGCTGTCACAAAAGCAGCAAGATACCGTTCATGCAAAATTTGATATAACGCTTGGTGTATTTGAAGAAAATGATCAAGTGGGCTTGCGCTTTGAGTATGCAGCGGCTCTGTTTAAAAAGAGCACCATTCAGCGCTGGAGCAGATATATTGAAAAAATCATAGCCGATATGGTGACTAAGCTGAATCAGCCGATTTCAGCGCTATCTCTCATAACTGAAGAGGAAAAACGAGAGCTGATCAATGAATGGTCAGGACCAGACCTTGTTGTTCCGTCAAATCAAACCGTTCATGCCCTGATTGAGGCGAAGGCACAAGACGCACCGCACCAAAAAGCGGCAACCTTCTGCGAAACGAACTGGACGTATAAAGAGCTGAATAGCCGGGCGAATGTAGTCGCTTCAAGGCTCATCGCCAGCGGCACAAAACCAGGAGACCGCGTCGGCATTCTCACCCGCCCATCTCTTGACATGACAGCTGCTGTCCTTGGCGTTCTCAAGTCAGGTGCGGCATTCGTTCCAATTGATGCAGATTATCCAGCGCAGCGTATCGCGTACATGCTGGAGGACTGCGGGGCAGAGGTACTTCTGATGCAAAAAGGACTTACTGCACCACCTTCATTCACAGGTCATGTTCTGTTCATAGAAGATGCGGTAGAGGGAGAAGCTCACGAGATTCAGAGTCGGATCAAACCAACGGATCTTGCCTACATGATTTACACGTCTGGGACGACGGGACAGCCGAAGGGTGTCATGGTCGAACACCAGTCTCTTGTGAATCTTGCATTTTGGCACAATGATGCGTTCCAAGTGACGAACAAGGATCGAACTGCGAAATATGCCGGCTTTGGCTTTGATGCCTCCATTTGGGAGATGTTCCCGACGTGGATCGCCGGCGCAGAGCTGCACATTATCGATGAGGCAATTCGTCTCGATATGATCAAGCTCAATGCGTATTTCAATAAAGAAGACATCACCATTGCCTTCCTGCCAACGCAGCTATGTGAGCAGTTTATGTCAATGGACAACCATTCTCTGCGTTATTTACTAACAGGTGGAGACAAGCTGAAACAGGTGAAGCCAGTTCCATATCAACTCGTCAATAACTACGGTCCAACAGAAAATACGGTTGTAGCGACAAGTGGAGTCATCGACCCAGAACAAAGCACGCTTCCGATTGGAACAGCGATTGCCAATACTCGTTTTTACATTATGGGTTCGTTATATGACCTATCGCCGGCAGGCGTACCGGGCGAGCTCGTAATTGCAGGAAAAGGACTGGCAAGAGGCTACTGGAATCTTCCAGAGGAAACAGATAAACGATTTGTCCCAGATCCATTTTATCCAGGCGAGCGCATGTACCGCACAGGCGATTTAGTGAAATGGACAGAGGGTGGCGAGCTGATCTATCTCGGCAGAATAGACCATCAGGTCAACATCCGCGGCTTCCGTATTGAGCTGTCAGAAATTGAAGCCCAGCTTCTGACGCTGGATTCGGTGAAAGAAGCCGTCGTGACAACAGTCAAAGATGCGAGTGATCAGGACGCCCTTGCCGCTTACGTGATCACGGAGAGCGATACTGATGCAGAAGACTTAAAAGAAAGCCTAAAACGAACGTTGCCAGAATACATGGTGCCATCATGGATCATCAAGCTAGACCAATTTCCAATGACGGCAAATGGAAAAGTTGATCTGAAAGCATTGCCAGCTCCTGATATCGAAGCGAACCAAACGGTATACGAAGCACCAAGAGATGAAGTTGAAACACTGCTTTGCGGCATTTGGGAAGATGTCCTTGGCGTCAGCCAAGTCGGTATTCACGATCACTTCTTCTTCCTTGGAGGAGATTCGATTAAAGGTATCCAAATGGCAAGCAGACTCACGCAAGCAGGCTGGAAGCTCGATATGAAACTTCTATTCCAGTACCCGACGATTGCAGAGCTGCGCCCATATATCGAGGAAGCCGATCTTCTCACAGCCGACCAATCACCTGTCGAAGGAGAAGTCATTTTAACACCGATTCAGCGCTGGTTCTTTGAACGAGCATTCAGCGATCAGCACCATTGGAATCTCTCGATGATGCTTCATGCGCCAAATGGATTTGACCTTTCCATTACAGAACAAGTCATGCAAAAACTACTTTCACATCATGATGCACTGCGTATGGTATACAGGCAGGAGCATGGTGGCATCCTGCAATACAACCAGCGAGAGCTACCGGAACCGATAGCGATTATTTCTCATGATGTCTCAAAAGAGCACGATGTGAAAAAGGCAATTTCCACATTTGCCAATGAGTATCAGCGTCAGCTGAACCTCGAAACAGGTCCATTGATGAAAGTGATTTGTTTCCATGCAGAAGATGGCGATCATTTACTCATCGTGACACACCATTTAGTTATTGATGGTGTCTCATGCCGAATTTTACTAGAGGACTTTATGTCTCTATATCAGCAGGCATCTCAGGGACAAGCCCTTGTCCTGCCGCTGAAAACTCATTCCTTTAAAGAATGGGCAGAGGCCATTGAACGTTATGCACAGTCACAGCCATTAAAAAGTCAGCGGGAGTATTGGGCAGAAATTGAAAGCAAACCATTAACCGCATTACCTGTTGATCATGAAGTGACGAAAAGAAGAGTTGCCGAAACCAAATCGGTTCAAATGCAGCTGACAGAAACAGAAACTGAGCATCTTTTGACCGATATTCATCTGCCGTACACAACGGAAATGAACGATATTCTTTTATGTGCTCTTGGTCTTGCTGTTCAAGAGTGGACAGGTGAGTCCCATGTACATGTGCAGCTTGAAGGTCATGGAAGAGAGGATATTTTATCAGGGCTGGATGTCTCTCGCACAATTGGCTGGTTTACGAGTATGTATCCAGTTGTTCTTGAAGCGAAGCCGGATCAGACCATAGCTGATGCTATTAAAGGAACGAAAGAAATGCTGCGCCGTGTGCCAAATAAAGGGATTGGCTATGGGATTTTAAAATACATGACAGCCACTGAACCGTCAGGGCACCATGTACATCCTGAAATCAGCTTGAACTATCTTGGACAGATTGATCAGGAAGTGACGACAGAACTCTTTGGGCCGTCCATCCATGATATGGGACGACAAGCAAGCCCAGATTCGGAAGCTGTTTATAAGCTGAACCTTAGTGGTCTTGTTCAACACAATCGATTCATTTTGTCTTGCTCCTATTGTGCAAGTGAATATGAAGAACAGACGATACAGCAGTTCATGGCATTGTTGAAGGAAAAAATCCAATCCATCATCACCCATTGCTTAGCGCAGCACGAACGGGAATTTACGCCAAGTGACTTCTCTGCGGCTGACCTTGAAATGGATGAAATGGACGACATTTTTGACATGCTTGAGGAGAAATTGACTTAACAACACACGAGATCAGTCATAAAAATAGGAAGGGAGGATGAAATAGATGAGTCAATTTAAAAGGGATCAAGTTCAAGACATGTATTATCTGTCACCGATGCAAGAAGGAATGCTGTTTCATACCCTCCATCATCAAGAAAAGGGCTTCTATGTAGAGCAAATGGATATGAACGTTAAGGGCACACTGCATCATGACTTACTTGAGAAAAGCATGAATATCATCGTGGAGCGGTACGATATTTTTCGTACCGTGTTTCTCCACGAAAAAGTAAAGCGCCCTGTCCAAGTTGTGCTAAAGGAGCGTCCTTTTACACTTGATGTTGTGGACTTGCAAGATCTTTCTGAAGACGAACAGCTTGAACGTATCGAGAAATTCAAACAACAGGATCAGCTGAGAGGATTTGACCTCTCGAAGGATTCTCTCATGCGGGCATCTGTTTTCCAAACGGGTTTTGCCAGCTATCGCTGGATATGGAGCTATCATCATATCCTTCTGGATGGCTGGTGCTTTGGACTTGTGGTGCAGGAGTTGTTTGCGATTTACCATGCACTTTTACATGACGTTCCTTATAAGCTAGAACCGGTCAAACCATATAAAGAATATATAAAGTGGCTGGAAAAACAAGATAAACAAGCATCACTTCAATATTGGCAGCAATCATTAGCAGGGTTTGATGGACAATCAACCTTTAAAGAACAGCGAAAACAAACGAATGAACATGAATTAGGCGAAATTGAATGGTCCATGAGCAAAGAAGAAACGGCTGCTTTGTCAGAGTTAGCGCTGCAGCAAAATGCGACGTTAAGCAGTGCGCTTCAATCCGTTTGGTCGGTTCTGCTGAGCAGGTATCAGCGGTCAAATGATGTGCTGTTTGGAACAGTTGTGTCAGGACGCCCGGCAGACTTGGCTGGCGTTGACAGGATGGTTGGATTGTTCATCAATGTCATACCAAGAAGAATTCAGCTGACAGATTACATGACATTTCGTGCACTCCTGTCAGAAACACAGCAGCAGTCTCTGGCAGCCGAGCCGCACCAATATATTCCCATTTATGATATTCAGGCAAAGACAGGTCAGCAGCAGCTCATTGATCATATTGTCGTGTTTGAAAATGTCCCAGCCGCAAAGAAGGACGAGCAAGAGGCACGGTTAGGGTTCACGGTGGAGAACATGAATGTCTATGAAAAATCAAACTATGATCTCAATCTGCTCGCATCGCCTGGAGAAGAATTGCTATTGAAGCTGGCCTTTAACAAAAGAGCGTTTGATCCTCAATTTGTTCACAAGTTAAAGGAACAGCTCAGTCTATTGATAAATGAGGCGGTCAAGCATCCCGATCAATCGGTTCATACACTCCCGCTCGTCACGAAGCAGGAAAAACAGCAGATTCTTGAGGAATGGAATGCACCTGAGCTTGAGCATGACCAATTATATTTATCGAAATGGTTTGAGCATAATGTGGGCAAACAGCCAAATGCAGTGGCACTATCAGCAGAAGAGCAAACGATGACATATGCCGAGCTGAATGAACAGGCCAATCGATTGGCAAGGCATTTGCAAAAAAATGGGACTGAACATCGAACGGTCATCGCCATTTTAGCCGATCGAACACCTGAACTCATTGTCAGTCTGCTTGCTGTTTTAAAAGCAGGCGCAGCCTATGTGCCAATTGATCCTGATTATCCAGAAAGCCGCATTCAATACATGCTTAAAGACAGCGGAGCGACGCATCTCCTGACTCACTCATCCTTTATTGGTCAGGCGAAGGGACTCGGGTTTACTGGTACGTATCTGTTTGCAGATGATCAGGAAATTTCACTTATGAGCTCAGAGAATCTGCCGCTAGAAGCAGGTTTACACGATACGGCATATATCATGTATACATCAGGTACAACGGGTCAGCCAAAAGGCATCATGACAACCCATTCCAATATTGCCCGGGTGGTCAAAAATACGAACTACTTAACCATTTCAGAAACAGACACACTGCTGTCGCTATCCAACAGCGTATTTGATGGCTTTACCTTTGATGTATATGGTGCGCTTTTAAATGGGGCAAAGCTTGTCCTGCCGAAAAAAGACACCATTTTAGATATGCATGAGCTGACGGAGCTCATTAAAAGAGAAAGCATTTCTGTCATGTTTGTTCCAACTGCTTTATTTAATCTTCTCGTTGATGAAGAAACCGATTGGATGCACAGTGTGCGCAAGGTGTTATTCGGAGGGGAGCGTGCATCTGTACAGCATGTGAGAAAAGCCTTTGATGTCATGGGAAAAGGCAGACTAATCAATGTCTACGGCCCAACCGAATCAACCGTTTTTGCCACCTATTATCCTGTAGATGAAGCTCCGCCGATAGAAGCGCATTCTATTCCAATCGGAAAGCCGATTAACCAAACGGGTGCTTATATATTGAGCCAGCAAGGACAGCTTCAGCCGATTGGAATGGTCGGAGAACTTTGTCTCAGCGGCAAAGGGCTTGCGAAGGGGTATTTGAATCGTCCTGATCTGACAAAAGAAGCCTTTATCACACATCCATTTGCTACGGGAGAAAGGCTGTATCGTACGGGAGATTTGGCTTATTTTCGAGCAGACGGTCTGATTGAGTATGCAGGCAGAGTGGACGATCAGGTGAAAATTCGCGGCCACCGAATTGAGCTGACAGAAATTGAAGCCCACCTTCTCATGCATCCAGGCGTAAAGCAAGCTGCCCTTATAACGGATCAGCATGGCTCGCAGCATACAAGACTGCTCGCCTATATGACATGTGAGGAGAAGTGGAAGGACAAAGTTGATGTGATCAAGTCAGGGCTGAAGGAGAAACTTCCGACTTACATGCAGCCTCATGAGCTGATCAGACTTGAGAAAATGCCGCTGACACCAAATGGAAAAGTTGATAAACGTCAGCTGCCAAAGCCAGAAGCGCCTCAAGGAAACCGCCATGTGAAGCTTCCGGCAAATGAGGTAGAACAAAAGCTGCTTGTCATGTGGCGTGAAGTGCTTGAACGAGATGATATCAGTACAGATGACCATTTCTTTGAGCTTGGAGGACATTCTTTAAAAGCGATGTCGCTTTTATCAAAGGTGTCGAAGGAATTCGATGTTCAGGTGCCTATTCACTTGTTGTTTGAGACGCCTACAATTGAAGCCATCAGCCGTTATATTCAACAGCAGGATCATGAAGCTGCCGGCTATCTTGTATTCAATGAATCTCAAACGCCAACAGTCTTTGCTCTTCCGCCATTACCGGGCTATGGCTTTATCTATCAGGAAGCCGCCAAAACGCTCGATAGCGTTCGTTTGATCGCCTTTGATTTTATTGAAGCTGATCACCGCATGACGCAATACGTTCAGCATATTCAGCACCTTCAGCCTGAAGGGCCGCTGACTTTGATGGGTTACTCTGGCGGGTGCTATCTGGCCTTTGATCTCGTTCAAACGCTTGAACAAGCAGGGCGGACGGTGGAAAAGGTCATCATGATCGATTCCTATAAGAAAATTGGAGAAAGTGATTTAGAAGGACGATCCATCGAGGACGATATCGCAGCGATTGTTCATCAATCAAAGCAAAGTGAACTTGCCCAAGAAGAGCTCGTTCAAGAAGCGCTTGCTCAAAAAACGCGGGCCTATTATGAAACATTTGTTAAGGGGGTGAATCAAGGAAAGATACAAGCAGATATTGATTTCATCCAATCAAAAGAGCAAATTGAGATTCCAGACTGGATGGATCATTGGGAAAACGCGACGACCGGTGCTTATCGCTATTATCAAGGCTACGGTCAACACGCTGACATGTTCAAAAACAAAGAGTGTGCAGCCCAAAATGCCCAGCTGATCCAAAAGATCGTGAATCAAAAAAATAGAGAAGCCGTTTTGTAAACTTTAGTTCAGGCAGGGGTGCATGTTGGCAGCCCTGCCTGTCAAAAAAGGAAAGGAACTCATATGAAACCATCAATTATAAATAAATCAAATGTACATGAATCAATGGATACGATTTTACAAGATGTACAGAGAACGATTTTACAAACCAACGAAATCGAACGCTTCGCTGTTTTTTCTCATGAAAAAACCATTCGACCGCGGCCATATCACCTCTCTCATTTATTTCTCGACAATCACATGGAGCAGGAGGCCGCAGCTGAATCGATACAGATGCAAATGGCTTCCCCTGCTTTAGCGGACATGCCGCCCGCCCTTTCCTATGGAGGGGATCTTGATGTTAAGGCAGGAGCCCAAACCTTGCAGGACGCCTTAACAGAGGCGGCAAAAACGAAAAATGGTCTGACTTATATCGTCAATAGTGAAAATGAACTCACACAATCCTACGCGCAGTTAAAGGAGGACGCCGAGCGGGTTCTGACAGGTTTGAGGGCGTTAGGACTTGAACCGGGTGATCCTGTATTCTTTCAGTTTTCATCCAATCATGCGATGGTAACAGCCTTTTGGGCGTGTGTGTTAGGCGGATTTGTTCCAACACTAGTGTCCGCTGCACCGACCTATCGTGAAATGAATGCCTCTGTGAAGAAGCTTCATCATGCGTGGAACCTGCTGGAGCATCCGCTCATTTTAACAGATGACTCGCTGGTTGATGAGGTGCAAGGCTTAGCTTTATTGTGGCATACAGACAAGTTACGTGTCGCAGCCGTTGAGCCGATGCTTTCTTTAGAAAGAGATAGAGAAGCTTATCCAGCGTCACCGGATGATTCAGTCTTTTTTATCTTAACGTCTGGAAGCACAGGGATGCCCAAATGCGTAGAACATTCTCATCGAAGCGTGCTGGCGAATGTCAAAGGAACAGTGGCAGCCAATGGGTTTACACAAGAGGATGTGTCGTTAGACTGGATGCCTTTAGATCATATTGGCGGTATTGTGATGTTTCACCTTGTCAATGTGTACACGGGCTGTGAGCAGGTTCGGGCAAGAACAGATGATTTTATCGCTCAGCCGCTGCGCTGGCTTGACTGGATGGACCGCTACCGTGCAACGAAGACATGGGCGCCTAACTTCGCATTTGCGATGATCAATGATTATGAGAAAGACATCTCGTCAGGATCTTGGGATCTTTCTGCTATGACCTGTATGATCAATGGGGCAGAAGCGGTCGTACCGAAGACGATTCAACGATTTTTACACTTGTTGGCTCCACATGGCTTAAAGGGAGACGTCATTAGACCAGCATTCGGCATGTCTGAAATCTCTTCTGCCGTTGTCTTCTCTTTTGCGATAGAGCGGGGAGATGAAAGCAGCGGGGTCCTAACCTTTGAGGAAACATCACTCACAGAGCAGCTAAGACCAGCGGAGGCACGTGAGACAGGAACCGTCAGCTTTACAGAGCTGGGAAGACCAATTCCGGGTATTACGATTCGTATCGTTAACCATCAGCATGAGCTTCTTCCCGAAGATCATATTGGCAGTGTGCAAATTAAAGGGCCGACGACAATGAAGGGCTATTACAAGAATGACGAAGCGAATCAAGAAGTTTTTCAAACAGACGGCTGGTTCCACACGGGGGATTTAGGTTTTCTGCACGAAGGAAGGCTGACATTAACCGGTAGAGAAAAAGACATGATCATCATCAACGGGAAAAATTATCACAACTATGAAATTGAAGTCATTGCAGAGGAAGTACCCGGCGTCGAAACGAGCTTTGTCGCCGCTTGTTCCGCTCGGATGGAAGCATCTGCATCCGACGAGCTGATTCTCTTTTTTACACCGAAGCTGTATGAACCTTCTTATATCATGAGGGCAAGTCAAAATATCAAATCCCATATTGCAACAAAAATGGGGCTATCTGCATCGCGCGTGATCCCTGTCCAGAAGCATGCCTTTCCGAAAACAAGCTCTGGAAAAATAGAGAGGGCACAGCTCAAGAAGCGATGGCAGGAAGGCGAATTCGATGAAATCATCAAGGAGCTGGACATCAGACTTGAAAATGAACACACCTTGCCTGATTGGAGTTTACAAAAGAAGTGGATACCTGCTCCGCTCCATGAAGCTCAAAAACAAACATTAGGGAACACGGTGATCTTTGCAGATACTTTAGGGCTGGCAGATCAATTGAGATCCCTTTCAAGCAATGAACAAACCTTTATTACGGTTGAACCGGGTCAAGCATTCACACAACTCACACATACACACTTCATCATCCACCCGAATCGGCCGTCTGACTACGAACAACTCTTTGAGACGCTCCGTTCGTATGGCGTTTCGGTGAAACAAATCTTTCACCTTTGGAACTACACAACTCAAGAAGACACACTTCATGCAGCGTCGGCAAAAGAAGCACAGAAGACTGGCAGCATGAGTGCATTATATGTAACAAAAGCGATCGCTGCCTATGAGGAGCCAGTAGAGATCACCTTTGTCTCTGCTCATGCGATGAATTTGCCGGAAGATCAAACACATGATGTGGAGAAAGCAACGACAGCAGGATTGATGACAGCTGTTCAGCATGAATGGCCGTTTATCAAGGTGCGGTGTCTTGATTTTTCTCTAGCAGAATCAGCTGCTGGTCGTTCTCATGCATCATCGATTATGACAGAGCTTACACATGACACAAGCCATCATATCGCCGCTTATCGCGAAGGTGTTCGTTATACTCCTCTTTTAACGCCGCTTCATCTGGAAAAAGAACAAAGGAGGAAGAAGCCGCCGTTTGAATCATCCGGGCTTTACGTGATAACAGGCGGGCTTGGCGGCATTGGGCGGTTGCTGAGTGAGCACCTGCTGACATCCTATCAAGCGCATCTTGTGCTGGTTGGAAGAAAGGCGAGAGAGGCTTTATCTGTGGAGCAGCAAGACGTATTGATTTCACTTGAGAAATTAGCGGAAAAGCGCGGCGGCACAGTTCTTTATGAAAAGGTGGACATCACTGACGCAAAAGCCATAGAAGCCTTGATCTCAAAACAGGAGGCAGCTTTAGGCAAAAGGCTGCATGGCGTCATTCATTTCGCTGGCATCATTCAAGAAGAGCTGCTTCGTGACATGACGTCTGTGTCATTACATGCGATGTACGAAGCGAAGGTATATGGCACGATTGCGCTACATGAAGCAGCTTCTAAACGGCAGAATGTCTTATTCCTTTCTAGCTCGTCAGCTCGAACGTTAAAGGGCGGGATGACCGTTGGCGCTTATTGCGCGGCCAATG
This sequence comes from Bacillus sp. AM 13(2015), assembly GCF_001518755.1. Classification (NCBI taxonomy): domain Bacteria; kingdom Bacillati; phylum Bacillota; class Bacilli; order Caryophanales; family Bacillaceae; genus Bacillus; species Bacillus sp. AM 13(2015). Next base: position 105,056 of record NZ_LKCP01000002.1, read on the forward strand.
AGTTCGTTGAACAATTTGCTCATTATCAGAGGCTCACCTCTACAGTAAAGCCGTATTGCTTTAGCTTTAGTATGTGGGATGAGACGGGAATGAGTGAAGGCTCAATAATCAAAGGCATGCTAAAAGAAAGAGGCTACCTCCCGATTCCAAAGCGGGAAGGCATTCAAACAATGCTTGCATGCTTGATGACAGATGCTCCCCTCATTTATATCGGGTTGGATCGATCGAAGCAGGATATTCAAGAAATGATACAGGGGGATATTCAAACAGAACAGGCCGTATATGTCTTTTTCAAGACTGATCAAACAACGGCTATTGAAGAAAGGCTGTATCAGTCCATTTATACGTGTATACAGTCTCGTCTATCTGGGGAATGTTCCGTACATCTCTATCCTGAAGAATACTGGAAAGAAACAGAGGATGGGATGCCGGACGAAGTGCATTTCAATGAATTAATAGAGGAAAGTGGACAGGGTTCAGAGGACAGAGCACCTCAAACTGAGACGGAAAAACTCTTGGCGCGCATTTGGTCCGAACTGCTTGATGTTTCAAACATCAGCTGTGGTGATCATTTCTTTCTACTCGGAGGTCATTCGCTCAAGGCAACGCAAATGCTGTCAGCTGTTAGGCAGAAAACGGGATTTGACGTGCCGCTCGCCGTTCTTTTTGAGCATACGAGACTTGGAGAGTTAGCGGACTGGATTGATTTAAATGCCGAAGCCGATGAAGCGATTCCGATACGGAAAATAGAAAAGGGGCAGGAGCTTCCGATGTCCTATGCTCAGCAAAGACAGTGGTTTCTCTATCAATTACAGCCCGATCTAGCATTATACAATAATACGATTTCCTTTCGGATGAATGGACCTTTAGATGTAAAGGTGCTTCAGCACAGCCTGCAGCAAATGGTGCAAAGGCATGAATCGCTCAGAACATCCTTTGCGATGAACGGCGATGAACCGGTACAGATCATACATGAGCATATGACTCTTCCAGCGCTTGAGGTGGTAGATGTATCAGAGCTGGCATCACAGGAAGAAAAAGAACAAAAAGCGGCTGAATGGGCGAAAAGAGAAGCGGGCACACCTTTCCGCTTAGAGCAAGATGCACTTTTTCGCGCGAAATTAATTCGGCTGTCAGAAACAGATCATTTGCTGCTGATGTCCATTCACCACATCGTGTCAGATGGCTGGTCGATTGGCATTGCCGCAAGGGAGCTATCCGAATGGTATACAGCGATGATCGAGGGGAGGGAGCCTGATCTCTCACCACTGCCAATTCAATATGCAGATTACGCACTATGGCAGAAGGAGTATTTGACGGGAGAAACACTTCAGAAGCAGCTTTCCTATTGGAAGGAGCAATTTGCGGTACCTGTGGAAGAGTTGATGCTGCCGTATGACTACACGCGTCCGGCCGTTCAATCCTATAGGGGAAAAACGAAAAAATACCGCTTGTCGAAGCCGTTATCAGAACAGCTGGCTGTTCTTTCTAAGAAAACAGATAGCACCCTTTATATGACATTACTTTCGGCTTTCTCTACCTTGCTGCATCGATTGTCTTCACAGGATGAGTTTGTCATTGGATCCGTCATTGCCGGGAGAAATCGGACGGAGATGGAGCAGCTCATCGGATTTTTCGTGAATACGCTGGCACTTCGGATCGATCATAGCGGGAATCCGGCTTTCACAGAGCTATTAGAGCGAGTGAAGGAAACAACAATGGGTGCCTATGCACATCAAGATGTGCCGTTTGAGATGGTCGTAGATGAACTGAATATTGTACGTGAGGCTGGGAAGCAGCCGCTGTTTCAGGTCATGTTCGTTCTGCAAAACCTGCCTCTTGAAGCATCACCGATGGGTGAGGCGACATCCGTTTTAGCCATTGAAGATAACGATACGGCCAAGTTTGATCTATCCCTGTTTGTTTTTGAAGGGGCGGAAGGTCTTCAATTAAAACTAGAGTATGATGCAGACTTATTTTCTGACGACACGATGGAACGGTTCCTTCGTTACTACGAACAGCTGCTTGCGTGTATTTGTGAAAATCCAGCACAGCCGATCAGACAAATGAATTATCTGCCAGAGAAAGAGAAGCAGAAGCTGCTCTATGAATGGAGCGGCAAAACAGAACAACCAGCAGGCCCGCTTCTCATCACAGAAAGGTTTGAAGCACAGGTGAAAAAGACACCTCATGCGATTGCCCTCGAATCAGGGGAAGACCAGTGGACGTATCAGGAGTTACAAGAGAAAGTCAATCGGCTTGCCGCTTATCTGCAGCAGCGAGGAGTGAAGCCGCATGAACCAGTAGGGCTGCTGATCGACAGGTCGCCTGAAATGATTTTTGGGGTGCTGGCGATTGTGAAAGCAGGCGGGGCCTATGTCCCAATTGATTCTGAATATCCAGATGCACGAATTGATTATATGCTGAGGGATACAGGTATTCAGCTGTTACTAACAAAAAATGAATGGCTGAAACAAGTCTCGATCAGTCAAACCGAGCTCATTTGTCTTGATCAGGGATATGAAGAGTTTTTATCGGAGGGAGAACTCCAACCTGCTGCCCTCAAACCTGATGGACTCGCTTATATCAATTACACATCAGGATCAACCGGTCAGCCAAAAGGGGTTTTGATTCCGCATCAAGCGGTCATCCGGCTTGTATGTGAAACAGATTATGTCACCCTTGATGAACATACGCGTATTTTACAAATCGCTAGCTTTTCCTTTGATGCCTTTACGTATGAAATATGGGGAGCCCTGCTCAACGGAGGAAGGCTGATACTGACCGATCGAAATACGATTTTATCAATGGATACGCTGGCTGACACGCTGACATCTTACAAGATCACAACAGGATTTCTGACAGTGCCGCTGTTTAACCGATTAACAGAGGAACATCCAGAAGCTTTATCTGGATTCAATGCCTTATTGGTCGGTGGTGATGCTTTGTCAGCTGCTCATATCCGTAAAGCGCTGCCGTATTTACCTGAAGGCCTTTTAAACGGCTATGGACCAACTGAGAATACGACGTTCTCCTGTGTGCATCACATTCGGGCAGTGGATGAGGGGCAGGTGGCGGTTCCTATCGGTCAGCCAATTGCGTATTCACAAGCTTATGTACTAGACGACCAGCTGCAGCCGGTTCCGCAAGGTGTCATTGGAGAGATCTATGTAGGCGGTACAGGGCTTGCACTCGGTTACCTTGGAGATGAAGAAAAAACATCACAATCATTTATCCCGCATCCTTTCCAAGAAGGAGCGCGTTTATATAAAACAGGCGATATGGGCCGCTGGCTGCCAAACGGCATCATCGACTGCCTAGGAAGAATCGATCATCAGGTGAAAATTCGCGGACACCGCGTCGAATGCGGGGAAATTGAAGCCGCTATGCTGCGCTTTGAAGACATCATAGAATGTGCAGTCATTCCGCACCAGCATGAGAGTGGCCACAAGCGGTTGATCGGTTATTTTGTCCAAAAGGGCAGCGTGACCACGCAAGACATTCGCCATCAATTAAAAGAAATACTGCCAGATTATATGGTGCCAAGCCTATTAATAGAGCTGGAGGAACTCCCGCTCACGGCAAATGGCAAGGTAGACCAAAAACGTCTCCCGCCGCCAGAGTGGAGACAGGAAGAAGTAGACAAACCGGCTGACAAGGCACTCAGTGAGGAAGAACGTGTACTGGAAAAAGTGTGGACTCAGTTGCTCGGCGCTCCTTCGATTGGCGTACATGATAACTACTTTGAGCTTGGCGGAGATTCGATTATTGTCATACAAATGGTGGCGCGCTTAGCACAGGAAGGCTACGTCATTCAGCCGAGAGATGTATTTGAAAAACAGACGATTTCACAACTGGCACTGGCTATGAAAAAGTCAGATGCTGCTGCGTTCTATGATCAGTCGCCTGTCACAGGAGTTGTTCGTCTGCTTCCGATCCAATCATGGTTCTTTGAGCAATCATTGACAAACCAAGATTACTGGAATTTATCTGCGCATATGGAATTCAAGCAATCCATACAACTCAAGCAGCTGACACAGGTTCTCTCAAACATTGTCGATCATCACGATATGCTGAGAGCGATTTATACAAAAGCAGCAGATGGCTCGTGGATTCAAACCATTCGTGCGCCTGGCATCACCCCTTGTGTCACCTTCTTTGATCTGACGGGTGTTTCTCAGGAGGAAGCGCTGGAACAAATCCGCATGGAGACCGCCGCTTGTCAAGGAACGTTGTCATTAGAGCGAGGGGAAGTCATCAAAGCCGTTCTTTTTCACACAAGTGATGGTATGTCTGAACTCTTTATCGCTGCCCATCATCTTGTGATGGATGGAATCTCATGGCGCATCATACAGGAAGACCTATTAAATGGACTGAAGCAGCTTGCGGCAGGGCAGGAAATCGCGCTTGCAAAGAAAACTGCGTCCTATCAGCAGTGGGCTGAGGCTCTTTATGAATATGCACAAACCGATCAATTACAAGAGCAGGTTCCTTTTTGGCAAAATATCATCAGTCAAGAGGAAGAGGGTTCTCCTTTTCAAACACCTGCGCTTTTCAATATAGAAGAACATGCAGAGATCCTGTCTATTCAATTAACGAAGGATCAAACAGATATTTTACTAAGACAGGCATCTCAAGCGTATCGAACAGAGGTAAACGATTTACTTTTATCAGGACTCACGCAAGCCGTTGGAAAGCCGCTGCTTATTACGTTAGAAGGGCACGGACGCGAGGATTTATTTGAACAGATGGATTTGTCACGAACAGTCGGATGGTTTACAAGCTCTTATCCTATTTTTATTCCTTTTATTCAAACCGATGTTGAGAGACAAATCAAAGATGTCAAAGAAACCTTAAGAGCTGTGCCGCAAAAGGGAATAGGCTATGGCTTACTTCAATACATGACAGCATCTCGTTTACTCAAAAAGGCAGCGCCGCAGATGAGCTTTAATTACCTTGGACAGTTAGATCAAATAGACGGTGAGACACACCTTTATATAGCTGATGAACGAAATGGACATGTACATGATCCAAAAGCAGAAAGACAGCATTTGATCGATGTGTACGGATATGTTGTGAACGGTCAGCTTCAGATGAATTTTATGATCAATCGTGAACTGCTTCAGTATGAAGAGGTGCGCCTGTTACCTGAACGATTCAAAGAAAAAATGGAGGATATTCTGACGCATTGTGTAGAAACAAAAGGCGGTTTTACGCCATCTGATTTTCCAATGGTTCAGCTGACGCAAAAGCAAATCGATGATCTCCCAGACAATGTAGTGGATGTGTATCCACTATCTCCAATGCAGCAAGGGATGCTGTTTCATGCTCTATTAGATCAAGCGTCACAGGCGTACTTTGGTCAAGTGCATATGACGCTCGAAGGCTTAACGGACGGCGCAGCCTATGAAAAAGCCTGGAATCTGCTTGTGGAACGTCATTCGATTTTGCGGACAACATTTGCTTGGGAAGGGCTAAAGGAGCCTGTTCAGTTGATTCAATCAGAAGGCAGCATTCATCTCACTCAGCACGATGTGCGCCACCTGAGTGAAACGGATCAGAAGGAAGCCATCCAGCAATATTTGCAAACAGATCGTTTAAAGGATTTCAAACTAGAAGATATGGATGAACCGCTGATTCGTATTGCCTTATTCCATCGTGATGAAAACACATGCACGTTTGTTTTTAGCTTTCATCATATTTTAATCGATGGCTGGAGCTTGTTCAGCTTTATTGAAGAATCCTTTTCTTTGTACCGCTCTCTTGTGGATGAACGGGAGGTGGATCTTCCTGCTGTCCGTCCATATAAAGATTTTATCGAGTGGCTGCAAAAGCAGGATCAAGAGAAGGCGCTAGCGTTCTGGAAACATTATATGTCAGGAGTAGAGGAGACTACGCCACTTCCAGGAGACGATGGGCATGCTTCAGATGAAGATGCAGGTGTTGATCAGCTAAGTATCAAACTAACGCCCGAGATGCAGGAGAAACTCGAAAAGATGACAGGCAAGCAGAAGGTGACAATGAGCACCCTGATTCAGACAGCATGGGGGCTGCTTTTGCATCTTCATTCAGGATCTGATGATGTCGTGTTCGGAGTGACAGTATCAGGACGGCCGGCGGATTTACCACAGGTTGAAAGCATGACAGGGCTCTTTATTAACACATTGCCGCTCCGTTTGCCGATCACGCCAGAGTGGACCATTTCCAAGCTGCTGGCACATACGCAGGACACAGTTTTTCAGATGCGGGAATTCGAATATACCGTACTGCCAGATATTCAGCAGCTGACCCACATCCCGAATGGAGATTCATTGTTTAACAGCATTGTCGTGTTTGAAAACTATCCGATTGAATCTATCGAGCCATACGGAGTGCGTATTGTAGACATTGCGAGTCATGAAGAAACGAACTATGACCTGACCCTTGTGGCAGTTCCGGGAGATACGCTGGAGCTTCGGGTCACATATCGCCTCAATCAATATACAGAAAAGCAAATACAATCGTTGATGCAGCAGCTGATCCACACACTTGAAGCGATGACAGAACAAATGGAGACACCCCTTTCTTCCTTCACAATCGTGACGAATGAAGAAAAAGAGCGGATAATCACCGATTGGGCGAAAAACGCACAAGTCAGTGTGCTGTACCCAGATCAAGAAGAGGTCTATTCAGGTGTGCATGATCCTTCCTGTGAGACGGAAATATATGTCCTGAGCGAAGAGCATCAGCTCATGCCGATAGGATTCCCTGGAGATATTTTTATCGGCGCAAAGGATATCAAAGCACTTTGCGGGGAGCTTGCCGATTGGATGGAGACGCATAAAATTCCGCATCCATTCAAACATCAAACTGGCGAATACCTCTATCCGACAGGGGATGTCGGCGTTTGGACTGAAAAAAATAAGATTCAGATTTTGGATTGGATGTAGGAGGAGAAGAACGATGTTAGTGAGTAGACGAAAAGGACATGCAGCAAATCATATCGTCAGAATCAACGGAAAACGGATGGATCTCAAAGCATTAGAGCAAGTCATGATGCTTCATTTTCCGCTTAAGGAATGTGCCATCATTCCGAAGAAAAATCAAGAAGGCAGTCTATCGCTTGTGCTATTTGCACAGGCGAAGATGCCTTCGCTGACAAGGGAGGATCTGATGAAAGGTCCACTTCACCCTCATGAAGTGCCAGCTGCTCTCATCTTATTACCTTCTTTGCCAAAGACAGAAAGTGGAGCAGTCGACACAGAGGCACTGCTTTCAATTGAAATCATAGATCAAGAGGAATTAAGAAAGATAGAAGAGCGCACCAAAGCTATAGATGGAGTAGAGGAAGCGGCCGCTTTCATTGAAAGTCAGTCAGAAAAACAAACACCCTATCACTTAGATGACCTGTTTCCTAATCGACAGCGTACTCAAGGGAACGGATCGCTTTCGAAGAAGGAAGCGAGCGAGACAAAGCAATCATCTGTACATGAGAAGCCGCCCGCACTTGTGTATGGCGGAGATGTGATCAAAAAGCCAGGCACACCTGTCACACTGACAGAGGTGCTGATTCGATCAGCTTTTATGTCACCAGACCGCGGGGTGACTTATTTGAAAGAAGACGGGCATACGTTGACCCAAACCTATCCTGAATTACTAACAAGCGCTGAACGGGTTCTGTCCGGTTTAAGGGCAGCAGGACTGACAAACGGTGATCAAGTGTTACTTCAATTGAAAGAGCATCAAGATTTTATCACGGTGTTCTGGGGCTGTATTCTCGGAGGAATCATTCCGACCCCGGTCTCTGTGCCGCCTGTTTATGATGAAATGAATCAAGGTGTGAATAAGCTGAAGGGCGTGTTTCAGCTGCAAAATGAACCTTTCATTATTACGAATGAAGCAAGTGCTGAGGACATTGCTGGGCTGCGTGAGACATTTGAAGCAAAGACCATGCCTATCTTAACAATTGAAACGTTGCTGGCGTATGAACCAGATGAACAGCATTATGAGCCGGAGCCGGATGAGCCTGTGCTGCAGCTGCTGTCTTCAGGAAGTACGGGTGTGCCAAAGTGTATCCGTCATCATCATCAAAGCATTTTATCTAGAATTATTGCTTTTGAGCAGGTAAACGGCTTTACACATGAGGATGTGTCGCTTAACTGGATGCCGCTTGATCATGTTGGTGGAATTGTTATGTTTCATGTACATGACGTCTACCTTGGCTGCCAGCAGATTAGTCCTTCCATCGATCAATTTATCGAGCGGCCGATGGTGTGGCTCGATTGGGTAGAAACTTACGGTGTGACAAGAACATGGGCGCCAAACTTTGCTTTTGCCATGATGAATGAATATGAGGAGGACATTCGTAAAGGGAGCTGGGACCTGTCTACTCTGACTTATATCATGAATGCAGCCGAAGCAGTTGTCCCGAAAGTCACACAGCGCTTCATGCACATCATGGATCAGCACGGATTAAGCAATCATGCGATGGTACCTGCTTACGGCATGTCAGAAACATCCTCAGCCATTGTTCAGTCAAAGAAATTTATGCGGAACGGTGAACAGGATGGGCAGCTGACGATTGATCAAAATTCATTAACAAGTGAGATCGTATATGTGACGCACGATCATCCGAACAAGATAACGTTTACAGAAGTCGGCACACCGATTCCGTCTGTATGGATTCGAATTGTAGATGAGCATCACGAGGTGCTGCCAGAAGATCAGGTTGGGCGCTTGCAGGTGAAGAGTCCAACAATTATGATGGGCTACTATCAAAATGAAGAAGCGAATCAAGAAGTATTTGCGGAAAACGGCTGGTTTCACACGGGGGATTTAGGCTTTATTCACGAAGGGCGTCTCGTTCTGACAGGTCGAGAAAAAGACATCATTGTTATCAACGGCGCAAACTATTTAAATTACGAAATTGAAGCGGTTGTAGAAGAGGTGGACGGGGTTGAAGTCACCTTTGCCGCTGCATACGGCATTTATAATCCCGAATCAAGCAACGACACGCTTGCTGTCTTTTTTGTCTCACAAAGGGATTCAATAGAGGAACAAATCACGATGATTCAACAGATTAGAGAGGCCATCATTCGAAAAATCGGCATAGAGCCTGATCACATCATTCCGGTGAAAAAAGATCAATTTCCGAAAACGGAGAGTGGGAAAATCCAGCGTGCCCAGTTAGGCGCAGCACTAAAAGATGGAGCCTTCCGTGACATTGAACAGGCACTGGATCTTGCTTCTGAAAATGAACAAACACTCCCAGATTGGTTTTTTAAACGCATTTGGGCTAAGGAGAATATCGGTCCAGCTCAGCCTTTTGCTGACCATGTACTCGTTTTCGAGGATGAAAAAGGACTTTATCAATCGCTTTACGCCCAATTTGAGCAAAAGAATCAGCCATATATTTCTGTGAGAAAAGGGCATGAATTTTTGCGTCTGTCTAAAGGGATGTATCAGATAAACCCGAGAATCAAGGGGGATTACGTCAGGCTCATTGCAGCACTTGAAGCAGATGAACTAAAGACCCGGCGCATGCTCCATCTGTGGAATGTGTCAGACAAAGAAGACATCGTTGATCCTGCGCATTTCAAAGAGCTGCATGCCAGCACCAATCAATCCATTTTGTACTTGTATCAAGCATTGAGACAAGCAAATAAAGAGCCTATCCGTTTTGTCGTTGTGACAAAAGGTGGTCAATTTGTGCAACCTGAAGACGATCTTCATGTGGAGAAAACGCCGCTTGTAGGCCTGCTAAAAACCATACCGCAAGAATGGGAAGGAGCAGAGGTGTCTCACCTTGATATTGAAGCAGAGAATGTAGAACAGGATGCCAAGCATATTGCGGATGAATTGTCTGCGATTCATATAAAAGCAGAAGTGTCTTACCGAAATGGGGACAGATTCGTACCAAAGCTGGAAAAAGTCAACATGATGGAATCATCTCAAACAGAAGGGTTTTTAGAATATGAAGGTCTTTATTTATTGACTGGAGGACTTGGCGGGATTGGGTTTGAGCTGTCTAAGCAGATGCTCCAATTTGGCTTAAAGCTCGTCTTGATTGGACGGACATCTCTGGAAGGCAGCTTGGAAAAGAAAGAAGCCTTCTTACAGTTAAAAGGTTTTGGTGACGTCATTTATGTCCAAGCGGATGTGACCAACTTATGTGACGTCGAACAGGCGATTTATGAAGCAGAAAAGCATTTTGGACAATCGATCCGAGGTGTGCTGCATTTGGCCGGTGCTGGCAATGTGTCTGAGCATTTTCAGCAGGCGGACAAGTATACACTGGCTCATACGTCAGAAGAGGATTTCACCAAAGAAATGTCAGGGAAAGCAGACGGGGCATGGGTGCTGCAGGAAGCCTTTAAGTATGATCAGACAGTACCGCTTGTCTTTTTTGGATCGGTCAATGGCTTTTTTGGCGGCACGACATTTGGGGCATACTCTGCGGCCAACAGCTTTTTAGATGGACTCGCCCACGCTCTCAACTTTCAACAAGGAAGACGAGCGATTTCTTTGAACTTCAGTATGTGGGATAATCTCGGTTTGTCTAAGGGGCATACAGGAGCAGCTCTCACCGTTCGCAAGGGATTTCAATTGATTGGAAAGAAGCAAGGTCTCCATTCATTATGTCTAGGTGTTCGGCTGAATGAAGCGCATCTATTTATCGGATTGGACGGAGCAAACCCAGACATCGCCGGGTATCTTCAGCCAGCTCCAATACCGGTCTTTGAAAAAAAGCTTTTTTACACTGTTCAGCCTGGCAAAGAAGTGCATGTTGAAGAGATCAAGAGCATCGCAGAAGGCAAATGGGACATTCAGCAAGTACAGGAAATACCGAAAAAACAAGATGGCTCTATTGATCATAAAGCTCTCAAATTGAATCATGACAAAAACGTACAAAGCCTTGAAAAGCAATTGCCAGAAACGAAGACAGAGCAGCGTCTTGCCGTCATATGGGAGGATATTTTAGATGTGGATCGCGTGTACAAAGAGGATCAATTCTTCGACCTTGGCGGACATTCGTTAAAAGCGACTCAAACCATTTCTCGGATCAATCATGAATTTTCAATGAAGGCGCCTTTAAAAATATTATTTGAAAGCAAACATCTGGCACATCTGGCGCAAATGGTTGATGACATCAAAGGGGCGCCAGCCGTTCAGGAAGCCAAAATTCCAAAGCTTGAAAAGAAAATAAGCTATGAGCTGTCACATGCCCAGAAGCGCATTTGGTTCTTATCCACATTAGAAAAGAGCCATCATTACAATATATTAGGTGCTTGGAAGCTGACAGGATCATTACACATTCAAGCATTAACAAAAGCGATTGGCCTTTTAACAAAGCGGCATGAAGCAATTCGGGCAACATTCGAATCACTTGGCGGCAAGCCGGTCCAACTCATTCGAGAAGACCTTCCGCCATCTGTGACAGTGGCAAATTTCTCGTTATTTAATGAAAAAACAAGAACGAGAAGACTGAAGCAGCTCATTCAGCAAGAGGCAGAACGCGTCTATGATTTAGAAAGAGGGCCTCTTGCGCAGTGGACGATAGTAGATATGGGGAAGGAGGAGTATTATCTCCTTTGCGCGCAGCACCACATCATTTCAGATGCATGGTCACTCAGCCTGCTCATTCAGGAATTAGAAGTGGCATATGACGCACTGCTTGCAGATGAAACGCCGCAGCTCCCAGCCTTAGAAATCGAATGGACAGATTATGTACATTGGGAAAATGAACAATTAAAGCATCATCAAGCAGACAAAACCTATTGGCTCAATACGTTACAAGGTGAACTTCCAGTGCTGGATCTACCGTTTGACCGCCCTCGTCCGCCGGTTCAAACATTTAACGGTGCTACAGAGCAAATCGTATTGGATGAACCGCTTATCCGACGCTTGCAGGCTTTGTCTAAGCAGCAGGGCACGACACTGTTCATGACGATGCTGTCTGCGTACTACGTCCTGCTTCACAAGCTGTCCGGACAGACAGATATCATTGTTGGATCGCCTATTGCAGGCCGGGATGCCAAGCAATCAGAGCATCTCGTTGGGATGTTTGTGAATACACTTGCGCTGAGACAGGACGTCTCAACAGCAGAGACGTTCGCCGATCTCTTGGAAAATGTGAAAGAGATGACATTAAAAGCGTTTGAGCATCAGCATTATCCATTTGATAAGCTTGTCGATGACCTTTCATTAGATCGAGATTTAAGCCGGTCACCTATTTTTCAGGCAGCCATGGGGTATGTCACCAATTCGCTTGATGTAAACCTTAAAGGGCTGACAAGTGAACATGTGATGGTCCATCATACAGTATCTAAATTTGATCTCACCCTGCATGTATTTGAACAGGAAGAGCAGCTGTCGATTCATGTGGAATACAATACGGATTTATTTGATCAAGAGACCATCCATCGTTATATGAACTATTATCTCCATGTGCTAGACGGCATGACGGCTCAGCCTGAGCGTACATTTTCTGATTATTGCTTAATGGACAAAGCGGAACAGGCAGCGATGATTATAGGGAAAAATCAAACGGAAACGCCTTATCCAAAGCGTACGCTTCAAGAATTGTTTGAAGAACAGGTGCAGCGTGATCCGCATCGTATTGCCCTGTCCTATATGGATGAGCATATGACGTATGAAGCCTTGGATAAGAAGGCGACAAAGCTTGCTGCTTACTTGCAGTCAAAAGGAATTGGACCAGGCTCCCTTGTCCCGATGCTTTTTGATCGCTCCTTTGACATGATTGTGTCGGTACTAGGAATCATCAAATCTGGTGCTGCATATGTTCCGATGTCACCTGAATATCCTGATGCACGCATCCGTCTCATCGTTCGTGATACGCAAAGCGATGTGATCATCACCCAGTCTCATTTTGCAGACCGTCTAGTAGACTTTACATGTACAAAGATCGTCATGGACAAGCCAATACCAGAAACAAATGCAGTGTATCAAAGAGAATCATCGATCACAGGTGAAGACCAGATAGCCTATGTTAATTACACATCAGGCTCAACAGGTACACCAAAAGGCGTAATGCTTCCTCATGCAGGAGTTGTCCGCTTGGTTAGAGAAACAAATTATATAAAGCTCGGTCCAGATGACAAAATGCTTCAGCTCTCAAACTATGCTTTTGATGCCTTTACATTTGAATTATGGGGAATGCTGCTGAATGGCGGTCAGCTGATTCTGCTCCCAAAATATGCAGCACTGAATATGGACGAATTAACGCAGTTCATCCAAACCCATCAAGTAACAGCCAACTGTCTGCCAACCGCTTTATTTAATCGATTGGTGGAGCATGATCCAAAAAGTGTGGCAGGCTACCGCACATTACTCGTTGGCGGGGAAGCCATGTCTAGTGAGCATGCACGAAAGGCACTGCCACATATGGAAGGTGTGCTCGTCAATGCTTACGGTCCAACAGAAAACACGACCTTAGCCACCACACATCAAGTCACACATGTGCCAGCAGGCGCAAAATCAGTTCCAATTGGTGTGCCGGTGTCGAACTCAACTGTTGTCATACTGGACGATGCGCTCAACCCAGTACCAGCAGGAGTCAAAGGAGAAATTTATATCGGTGGAACTGGCCTTGCTAAAGGCTACCTTCATGATCCAGAGCGGACAAAGGAGCGGTTTATTGACAATCCTTTTCCTGAACTAAAGGGAGACAAGCTGTATCGTTCAGGCGACCTTGGTACATGGCGGTCAGATGGCACCATTGAATACCTCGGCCGAAAAGATCATCTAGTGAAAATTAGAGGCTACCGAATTGAATGCGGAGAAATTGAGACAGCACTGCTCAAGCATCCACAAGTCAAAGAATGTACAGTCATCGCCAAAACGTATGGCAGCTCAAAACGGCTGGCAGCCTACCTTGTGACAAACGGAGACAATCCTGTTCCGGGCTGGAAAGCCTTTTTGCAGGAAAGCCTGCCAGGCTATATGATTCCAAGTTACTTTGTCGTACTGGATGAAATGCCGGTGACAACGAACGGGAAGGTTGATCAAAAAGCACTGCCAGAGCCAACAGAAACAATCTCCCTTTCCCAAGATGACGACAAACCGGTCACCGAAACGGAGGAGCGGATTGTCGCAGCTTTCAAGGAAGTGCTTGGTGTGAAGCAAGTTGGTATGCATGACTCCTTCTTTGATCTGGGCGGCGATTCCATTATGAGTATTCAGGCTGTCGCCAAATTAAAAGAAAAAGGTGTTCGTGTTGATCCAAAATGGATTTTTATGCACCCTGCGCCTGCGCAATTAGCCGCACATTTGGACGCAGTACCAGAAGCCGCTGAGAACGTCGAAAGGTCTCCGAAGGACTATGTGATCGAGCTGAAAAAAGGTGATCCAGCCGAACCAAGAATATTCTTTGCACCGCCTGCTGGTGGAACGGTGATGGGCTATATTGATGTTGCTAAGCTCATGACACATCAAGGTGCTGTGTACGCCTTGCAGTCTCCTGGCCTATATGAGGATGAAGAGCCGCAATTTCTCCATTACACGGAGCTTGTGACCCTTTTTGTTGAAGCTATTGAAACGTTCTACCGTCCGGGCATTGACTATCTTGCAGGGCATTCAATGGGCGGACATCTTGCCTACGGAATGAATCAGCGGCTCTCTCATGCAGGAAAAGCACCGAAAGGACTCATCATTTTAGATACGGTGCCAGTGCTAAGAGATGAGGCAGATCAGGCACTTCATGCCGATATGAACGAAGAAGAAGTGAAAATGCTCGCACTTGTCCTTGGAATGGGGAATCTGGTCGGCATTCAGCCAGAAGCTTTACAAGGATTGAGCTTCCAAGAAGTGAAGCAGAAAATACTCAAAGAGGCAGAAAAGGATGAAGTTGTTCATCAATTCATGAATGATCAATATTTAGATAAATATTTGCAAATGCAAACGCATAATACGATCATGTCACAAGCCATTGAATTAGAAAAAGAACCATTCCCTGTGCCATTTTATATTGTCCAAAGCAGTGATCACGCAAGCGATTTCCAGAAGAAGTTCGCAGACTGGGAGGCTTATACGAAAGGATCGTGCTCGTATTACCACATCAAAGGCGACCATGTCACCATGATGAAAAGACCGCAGGCAGATGAACTGGCACGGATTCTTCAAACGATTATAAAGGGGTAAAGACGTATGAATCAGTTATTTAAAACCTTTGAAAAAAAATCAGATCTCATTCAACTTATTTGTTTTCCTTTTGCCGGCGGATATTCCGCCTCATACCGTCCGCTCTTTGAACAGCTAAAAGACATGGCCGAAGTCACAGCAGCAGAGCCCCCAGGGCACGGCACCAATCTCATGCCGCTTGAATCAAGCATTGACAGGCTGGCAGAGCTGTATAAAGAAGGACTCACGAACAAATTGAACCGTCCATTTATTCTGTTCGGACATTCAATGGGCGGACTTGTGGTATACAGACTAACCCAGCTGCTAGAAAAAGAAGGGGTTTATCCGGCAGCAGCGGTGATCTCAGCCATTCAGCCCCCGCAAACAAAACGGCAGATGCTGACGCATTTATCCAATGACGCATTTGTACAGCATATTGCCGAAATGGGCGGGATTCCAAAGGAATTACTAGAAAATAAACCAATGATGGATTACTTTACACCATCCTTGCGTGCAGACTACAGGGCGCTGGAAACTTTTCAGCACAAAGATCAATCGATCATCGACACACCTGTTTATTTATTCAATGGAAAACAAGATGAGAAATGCATGAAGGATGCAAGCGGCTGGCTAAAATGGGCAAAAACCATCGAACGCACCGATTTCGATGGAGGCCACATGTACATCAACACACATCCCGAGCCATTTGCAGAGCAGATGAGACATGTGATTGAACTTGCAGCCAAGCAACAATTGATCAGACATTAAAAAAGAAAGCGGCTCTCTTTAAAGAGGCCGCTTTTTCTTATGAATTCGGTTTCTTTACCACATTCCCGCCAATCACCCCTCCAATGACCAGCACCCCTCCGAGGAAATGATACCAATCAATCGTTTCGTGTAAAATGAGAACCCCGGCGGCGACTGTGATAAAAGCGGATAAATTATTAAAGATGCTGACCTTTGCCGCTTCTAGGTGCGAGAGTGCATAGTTTGATAAATACGCCGTGAGAAGCGATGAAAGAATACCTAAAAAGAGCATAGACCATACAAAGGATGCATCTGTAAATGGACTGAAAAACTCCGGCAATGAGCCATTGATCGAATGCCGGATAAGCGCAGCGGCATTGAAAAAGACAAAGCCAAAGAAGGTCATCACAAAGGTGAGTTCGATCACATGGAATCGTTTTGTAATTACTCTGGCAAACACACTATATGCACTGGATGACAAGGCTGAAAGTAAAATCAGCACATAGCCGATGAAGTGAGAATGCTGGACATCAATTCCCTTCATGACAAAGAGAAGCATCACACCGCACACAGAAAGAAGGGTAAACAGCACTTGTATCCATGTCGCACGTTCCTTTAAAAACCAGGATGCCAGCAGCATCGTCAAAATGGGAATCGTCGCTTGAATGATGCCAGCCTCTGAAGAAGATGTATACATCAATCCCCACACTTGAAAAGCAAAGAACAAAACAGGATAAAGCAAAGAAAACGGTACGATATAAATGAGATCACGCCATTGAATGGATATGCGATTCTTCTTTCGTAAAAATGGATACAGCAATAGAGCGGCTGCAAAAGAAACAGTAAAGCGGTGTGCCAATAAATCGATTGGGTTTGCTGATTCTAATGCTATTTTGACAAATAAAAAGGAAAAACCAATGATAGAGGCGTATGCGATCGCGGCAGCATACGCTTTTTGTTTTGAAATATTCATAACGTGACTCCTTACATGAGCATGCATGCTTCAAATGAATTGACCGGTTCTGTTCTTCTATCGTAATCGGATCATCTAACGTGTACAATAAGAGAACATGATATCTGTACCGGTACAAGGAGGAAAAGGCGTGAGGAAATATGATCAGCTTGTCATGAGTTTAAAAGAAAAAATGAATTCAGGGGAGTACAGCGCTGGAATGAAAATTCCCTCCATTCGCCACTTAGCGGCTCAATATGCAGTGAGTAAAAGCACTGTCATCAAAGCGCTAGACACATTGGAGCGTGAACATCTGCTGTATTCTGTAGAAAGAAGCGGCTATTATGTCGTGAAAACGAAGCAATCAGCAGGTAAGCAGGACGGCACATGGATTGATTTTGCTTCCTCTGCACCTGATCCCGTTGTGTTTCCGTATGTCGATTTTCAGCACTGCATCAACCAAGCGATCGATTTGTATCAAAATGATTTATTTATTTACGGCACAGCCAACGGCTTACCATCCCTGCTGCCAGTCATTTCAAAGCGATTAATGGATTATCAAGTGTTTGCTCAACCAGAACAGATCGTCATGACCTCTGGTATTCAGCTCGCGTTATCCATTTTAAGCACCATCCCTTTTCCGAATGGAAAACAAACTATACTTGTAGAACAGCCGGGTTATCACTTATATCTCCAATATTTAGAGAAAAACCAATTGCCTGTGCGCGGAATTCAGCGGACGGAAAAAGGGATCGATCTGATCGAATTAGAGCGTATCTTTCGAGAAGAGGAGATTCGTTTTTTCTATACGATGCCACGATTTCAAAACCCGCTTGGAACGAGTTTATCAAAGCAAGAAAAAAGAGCGATAGCAGCCCTTGCCGAGAAATATGATGTCTACATTGTTGAGGATGATTATTTAGCAGATTTAGAATTTGATACAAAAAGAGACCCTATTTATTCATACGATCAGGCAGGAAAGGTTATTTATTTGAAAAGCTTTTCGAAAATCATTTTTCCAGGGCTTCGAACAGGAGCGGTCGTCTTACCTGAAGAACTGATTAGACCTTTTAGCGAACACAAACGGCTCATTGATATCGACAGCTCTATGCTGTCCCAGGCAGCTTTAGAAATATATTTAAAAAGCGGGATGTTTGAGCGGCATAGAGACAGAATGCGGGCGAGCTATCGAAATCGCTCTAAGCAGCTCGTAGCAAGTTTAAAAAATGATCAGGGCGCTTATCAGCTGGGAGAACAGGAGCCGGCTACCCATACACATGTACGTGTCGACCGGTCGATTCCCATGAACCAGCTCATTCAGCAGCTGAAAAAGGCATCTGTTTCCATTCAGCCAATTGACCGCCATTACCTGAAGGCCTATCAAAAGGACCCGATTTTTCAGCTAAACATCTGGCAGGTGAAAGAAGAGCAGATCACACGCGGAGTCGATCTATTAAAGACGGTATTTCAGCAAATCACGCGTTATTAAAGGCGGGACAGTACATCACTGCAAGTGAGTCTCTCAACGCTATCAGCCGCAGCAGGCTTTCGTGTGCATACCGCCATTTGGTAGGCAGGATCAATTGAATATGTTTGAACAAAGCAAGGCGTTTCATGATCGGGTAATGTCAACGTAGCCTGTCCATTCTCTGAAAGACGGGCTGTAAAGGACGAAAGACCATAGGATAATCCTTTTCCAGTCAGTTTGATAAAGGCCTCCTTCATTGACCATAGATGAAAGAAATAGGCTTCCTGCCGCTCTGCCGGTTGTGAGAGTAAATCCTGATACTCATCCGCTGAAAAAAATCGCTTGGCAATCGCCAGATCAATAGGTTTGATTTCCTCAATATCAATGCCAACAGGTGCATCATCTACTGCGCAAACGACCCAATCGCCAGAATGAGATAGATTAAAATGAAAAGAAGGAAGCTGCCGGACGACAGGCTTGCCATTGCCCTCAGTTTCAAAAACGATCTGATCCATAGGCAGATCGTACATATCATGTATCGTTTGACGAACCAGCACCTCACCTAACAAGGTTCTTCTGGCATCGATCAAAAAACGAAAGCGATCAGCCGCTACACGCTTTTCAGATGACACAAAGAGCTTCAAACGCTCTATTTGTTGTTGTGCATTGATTTCATCTAAGTGTTGTAATTGGATAGCAAATATCTTCATAACGAACCTCTAATTTTTTACATTCATTGTACCATTGGAGAGTGACGTGCAAAAGGGTCCATTAATGTAAAAAAGACAGCGAGCCTCGCTGCTTTTATGTCTGTTTCATAATGTGTACACCATTCGGATCAATTGTCTCCATTTTATCAATATCCGTCATGACCACATCAAGCAGGGAAAGGCGTTCTCCTTTTTGCCAGTGAATGGGCTGATTCAAAGGTGATAGCAGCTGATCCACTTTAGGTGTCTGTGACAAATCAGGAATAGCAATTGTCATAGCATGCAGCGCATCGTTTCCAGTTTCAATGACATCTGTACGCCGCTGTAATTCAAGCCTTAAACGAAGAGGTGTCGAAAGAAACGTTCTCCGTTCCCCTTTTTGGACAGGCCAGTTTAATTCTTTAGCTTGTGCAAGCAGCTGATCATATTCTTCGTTTGAGACAAGAAAGCCGATGTGATCAAACAAGACTTTTTTACTATATCCGAATGTAATATTGATCTGGCCTTTTCTCATTTCGATGATTCGAAAGGTCGGCTGCTTATCTCTAAAATCATCCCATGTGAGCGGGGGATGAAAGGAACCATCCTTTGTGAAACGTCCTTTTACCTCAAAGCCCAGCGAACGATACGCTTGTTCTGTCTCTTCAACAAATGGTGTCCAGTAATGATAGTGGAAAAGCTGCATGAGATCTCCAACTCCTATGTGTGAATATTCTGTTTTTTTATTTTAACACAAGAAAAGCCATTCTGATTATAGAATGGCTTGTTCTCATCTAGTAAGGGTTTGAACAGGTTTCTCTGCTGTTTTTGTAATGAGCAGCTGCAGGAGTCGTGTCGATTGCGGCAAGGAAAAACGAAGGACAAGACCTGTGAAGATCGCAGTCAAAATCGTTCCAATGCCAATCGGTCCGCCGAGCATCCATGCAAATAAAAGCACTGTTAACTCAATGCCATTTCGAACCCACTGTACGTTCAGTCCCGTTTTCGCTGAGATGAGCAGCATTAATGAATCCCTTGGCCCAGCGCCAAGATTGGCTGAGACATAAATGCCAACACCGTATCCAGAAACTACAACACCTGTAATAAATACATATAAAGCCGGTAAATACCCATGTGGTGCAGGTAATATCGCATTAAAGAAATCAATAAACACACCAATCAGCACCATATTCAGTAAAGCGCCGATCTTTGGAAATGATTTCGTGAAAATAGAAGTCAGTGTCACAATAAGTGCACCAATGATAATGGACCATTGTCCAATTGTGAGTCCAAAATGCTGAAACAGTCCGTAGTGGAAAGCGTCCCAAGGACCAATCCCAAGGATCTTCCCTTTCACTGTCAGCGATAGTCCAAAAGCTAGTACGATCAATCCAACAAAATAAAAAAACCAACGTAAAAGATGTTCCCGCTTCAAAAGCATTCCCTTCTTTCTTAAACACTCGATTTCCATCGTAACATACTCTCACACCCCTTTAAATGGCTTTGCTCAATTGTAATCGCTTACTCCAAAAAGAATTTTTTTGATTTGTAAAGGTTCAAAACATCAAAACAAACAGCAAGACTTTCGAATTGTTTTTTTTACCAAACCAAGCCATTAATTCCCTCCTTTTAAAAGAAAAAGAAAAAAATTCAATATATTTTGACAAAAAAATAATCTAAACCAATTAAAGAATAATTATCTTTAGATAGAAGAGATTGTATGTAAACTGTGTCATTAGACCTGTTGGAAAATACGGAGGTTTACTATAAAAAAAGATCATTTTATTGGAAAAAACATATGCAAATCAAACGTTGAGAGGCACCTGTTACTAAAGGTCTATTTTTGTCGAAATTAGTCATTTAGTCATGTTGTTACTTTTGAAATGTTACTGATATTCTTTACCAAAGTGTGGGAGGTGAACTGGTACATACCATTACGATATAAAGCAAGAAAAAGGGGAGGTCAAAAAATGAATATATTGAAAAGAACAAGTCAGTTATTTCTTATATTAATGCTGATTGCTGGAAATTTATTAACAGTTTCACCGGTAGTGACGAAAGCCGCGGGGACGGTTGTTGTGAACAATACGGATTCCTATATGTTTGGGAGTAGACCGCTGGTTCTTCAGCAGCTTGATGGAAATAACCCAACAAACGTAAAAGCTAGTGTACAGGTGAAAGGAATCGATGTAGGTGCAGTGAATGGTGTTGCTGTAAGTGATCGAGAAAATGTTGTATATGCAACTGCAGATAATGTCGGTAGCCCTAGTCTATATAAAATAAATGCGACCTCAGGGCAGGCAGAGATCGTAACCAAATTACCTGAAGGTGCTACTAATGCCGTTGTGTATCAAGATAAATATATATATTCTTATGCTTCTAATGGTGAGTATTTCCTTGGAACGTACGATTTAGTTACGGGTAAAAAAACGGCCAAAAAAATCGTAGGCTATGAGATTGGGTCTGGCGTTGGCGGAGACCTTGTCGTTGATAAGGACGGTTATCTTTGGTTCGCATCCAATGGCAGTGGTGCCATTGCACAAATGAACCCTGATACAGCAGAGGTCATTCGTGTCATTCCAATTAAAAATGCGGATGGTAAAACGATTGACGGAGGCGTTCGGGGAATTAGCTTTTTGCCAAATGGACAAATGCTATTACAGTCAGGATTAAATGAATCCATTGGTCATTCCACTCTTTTTACACTTGATGCGAAAACATTAAGTACAACATATATGGGCACTGTAGGTGATACATTATCTTACGACCTAGCTTCACGTGTAAAACCAGAATTTGATCCATATCCACCAGAGCTTGAATCAGAAAAATCAGTTATCTTACAGAAAAAAGCAGAGGGCAACACAGATGAGAAGCATCCAGAAGTAGGCGATACCCTTCTTTATACAATTAGAGCCAAAAATACAGTACAATACGGCATTCTTAAAAATCTAATCATTTCAGATCAGCTTCCAAGCAGTTTAAGCTATGTTGCAGGCTCACTTAAGGTAGATGGTGCCAGTGTAACAGATGCAAAAGATCAAGACAAAGGTGATTATACAAACGGCACTGTTGCAGGACAAGTAGGTGACGTGAAAGATACCGATTGGCACACTGTGACATTTGAAGCGACAGTAGGAAAAGGTCAGGCAGGCAAGGATATTAAAAATACTGCCAATGTAAAAGGGGAGAACACACCACCAGGCAATCCAACAACAGATATAGAAATCTATCCTCGAGATCCAAAACTTGAATCAGAAAAATCGGCGGTCTTGCAGAAAAAAGCAGAGGGCAACACAGATGAGAAGCATCCAGAAGTAGGCGACACATTGCTTTATACCATCCAAGCCCGTAATGCTGTTGAAGATAGCTTCATTGAAGATCTTGTCATTTCTGATAATTTACCTCAAGGATTATCATATGTACCAAATTCACTTAAGGTAGATGGAAACCCAGTCACGGATACAAAAGATGATGACAACGGAGATATAACAGACGGCACTGTTACTGGAACGTTCGGTGAAGTGAAAGATGCGAAGTGGCATACAGTGACGTTCGAAGTGACGGTTAACAAAGGCCAGGCAGGCAAAGACATTCAAAATACAGCGAGTGTCACAGGCGGTAACACACCACCAGAGAAACCGACAACAAAAACAGAAATCTATCCTCGTGACCCGAAGCTAACATCAGAAAAATCAGCCGTCTTACAGAAAAAAGCAGAAGGTAACACAGATGAGAAGCATCCAGAGGTTGGTGACACTCTTCTTTATACAATTAAAACAAAGAATACGAAAGAAGACAGTCTCGTTGAAAACTTAGTGATCTCAGATGAACTGCCGGAAGGATTGGCGTATGTACCGAATTCACTACAGGTGGATGGAGATACAGTTACAGACGCAAAGGATGACGATAACGGAGACTTTACAAACGGAGCCATTTCAGGACAATTTGGCGACATTAAGGATACAGATTGGCATACGGTGACGTTTGAAGTGACGGTTGAAAAAGGACAATCAGGCAAAGATATTCAAAATACAGCCAATGTCACAGGGGGCAACACACCACCAGAGAAACCGACAACAAAAACAGAAATCTATCCGCGTGATCCAAAGCTTGAATCAGAAAAATCAGCGGTTTTACAGAAAAAAGCAGAAGGTAACAAAGATGAGAAACATCCAGAAGTAGGCGATACCCTTCTTTATACGATTAAAACAAAGAATACGATAGAAGACAGTTTGATTAAAGATTTAGTCATTTCAGACCAATTACCAAAAGGACTGAAGTATGTCACTGGATCCTTGCAAATTGATGGAGAATCCGTCACGGACGTAAAAGACGATGATAGCGGAGACTACACAGATGGAAAGGTTACAGGATCTTTTGGTGATGTGAAGGATACGGACTGGCACAACGTGACGTTTGAAGTAACAGTTGAAAAGGGACAGGCTGGTCAAGACATTCAAAACACAGCTAGCGTCACAGGCGAAAACACACCGCCAGAAGAGCCATCAACAGAAACAAAAATTTACCCTCGTGACCCAAAACTAACATCAGAAAAATCAGCGGGCATTCAGAAAAAGGCAGAGGGCAACACAGATAAAAAGATACCACAGGTCGGCGATACCCTTCTTTATACGATCAAAACAAAGAATCTTGAAGAAGACAGCATCGTCAACAATCTCGTGATTTCTGATGAATTACCAGAAGGTCTTCAATATGTCGAAGGTTCACTAAAAGTAGATGGACAAGCCGCAACAGATGCAAAAGATGACGATAACGGAGACTATACAAAAGGCACAGTAACCGGTCAATTTGGCGATATCAAAGATACGGACTGGCATACAGTGACCTTTGAAGCGAAAGTCGCAAAAGGCCAATCAGGTAAAAGCATTCAAAACACAGCGAAAGTAACAGGCGAAAACACGCCGCCAGAAGAGCCATCAACCGAAACAAAAATTGATCCAAGAGATCCAAAGCTTGAATCAGAAAAAACATCTGAAATCTCTCAAAAAGCAGAAGGCAATACAGATGAAAAACAAGTACAGACAGGCGACACGCTCCTTTACACCATCAAAACAAAAAATAGTGTAGAAGATAGTGTCATCAAAGATCTAGTCATCGCAGATAAACTGCCAGAAGGTCTTGAATATGTAGAAGGTTCACTAAAAGTGGATGGACAAGCCGCGACAGATGCAAAAGATGACGACAACGGAGACTACACAAAAGGCACAGTAACCGGTCAATTTGGCGTTATCAAAGATACAGACTGGCATACAGTGACCTTTGAAGCGAAAGTCGCAAAAGGCCAATCAGGTAAAAGCATTCAAAACACAGCGAAAGTAACAGGCGAAAACACGCCGCCAGAAGAGCCATCAACCGAAACAAAAATTGATCCAAGAGATCCAAAGCTTGAATCAGAAAAAACATCTGAAATCTCTCAAAAAGCAAAAGGCAATACAGATGAAAAACAAGTACAGGCAGGCGACACGCTCCTTTACACCATCAAAACAAAAAATAGTGTAGAAGATAGTGTCATCAAAGATCTAGTCATCGCAGATAAACTGCCAGAAGGTCTTGAATATGTCGAAGGGTCGTTAAAAGTAGATGGACAAGCGGCCACAGATGCAAAAGATGATGACAACGGGGAATTTACAAAAGGTACGGTGAGTGGTCAATTTGGCGATATCAAAGATACGGACTGGCATACAGTCACATTTAAGGCGAAGGTTGCCAAAGGATCTGAAGGGAAAACCATTCAAAATATCGCAGTCGTAAGTGGTGAGAATGTAGACGATCCAGATAACCCTGAAAACTCAACAACTGTAGAACCACCGCATAAGCCAGAGGTGCCAGCAAATCCAGATACGCCTTCTAGTTCAGAAACGGAGACACCTGGTCATCATCTTCCGAATACTGCAACTGCGATGTACAACCTTTTACTAGCAGGTTTTGCACTCGTATTAATAGGTGCAGCTCTTATCGTCTGGAACAGAAGAAAAAGAAACGGATAACCGGTCATGTTTCAAAAATTCATCTCAGCGATATTAATCATAGCAGGGCTTTGTCTTGCGATTGTAGGATATTTGAATATCGTTGATGGACAAAAAGAAGTAGATCAGTCATTTCAGTCTGCACAAGCAGCCATTCAGCAAAAGGGGAAAACAGATTCCCCTTTTGCGCCGCAGACTGGTGAAGCGATTGGGCTTTTGCACATCCCAAAGCTAAAAGCTGAGTTACCGATTGTAGAAGGAACAGATGCAGATGATTTAGCAAAAGGCGTTGGTCACTTTCACGAGAGTTATTTTCCAAACGAGCACGGACAAATCGTTCTATCAGGGCACCGTGATACGGTGTTTAGACGAACAGGAGAACTTGTGAAGGGAGATCAACTGATTATTGAGCTTTCATATGGACGTTTTGTCTATGAAATCGAGAAAACAAAGATAGTGAAGAAAGATGATCAAACAATTATTACGTTACAACAGGAAAAGGAAGAACTTATCCTCACCACATGTTACCCTTTTTCCTATATTGGTCCTGCACCAAACAGATATATCATATATGGGAAGCGTATTTAGTCACTGGAACAGCCTGCAGATTAACCGATTTGATCGCTTAATCCCTTCATATAGAGGGAATTGTCTATATCATATCTAGTGATGCAGGAGGGGGCAATTTGTTAAATAACGATTATGTTAAATATATAGATAAATTTGGGAGAATTGTTCTTCCGACAGAGATGAGAAAACGGTTGAACATTCATCCGCAAGATTTTATGGAGATTTATCGAGAAGAAGATCAAATAGTGATGAAGCCGTATTGGCAGGACAAACCTTGTATCGTAACAGGGCAAGTGACGTGTTCCAATAAGGTGCTATCTGGTGGTGTGGTCATCAGTCCAGAGGGAGCAAGGCTGCTCCTGCAAGATTTACTGGCGCTTCGCCTGCAAAAAGAGATATAAAAAAAGGCTGTCCTCACCACGTGAGAACAGCCTTTTTTCATCATACTGGATTCAAAATCCGGTTTAAGAATTGTTTTGTTCGTTCTTCCTTTGGTCGTTTGAAGATTTCTTCCGGAGGACCTTGTTCGACAATGACGCCGCCATCAATAAAAATCACTTCGTCTGCTACTTCTTGGGCAAACTTGATTTCATGTGTGACAACCGCCATGGTCCAGCCTTCCTTCGCTAGATCCTTCATGACCTTTAAAACTTCCCCGACAAGCTCAGGGTCAAGCGCAGAGGTTGGTTCATCAAAAAGCATAAGCTCTGGCTGAATGGCAAGTGCACGGGCAATCCCGACACGCTGCTTTTGACCGCCTGAGAGCTGAAATGGATACAGGTCTTTTTTATCCTCAAGACCGACCTTTTGCAAGAGCTGAATGGCTTCTTTTCGAACCATTTCCTTTGGACGGCGCTGCACCTGGACAGGACCTTCCATGACATTTTCAAGCACTGTACGGTGAGGAAACAGGTGATAATCCTGAAATACCATTCCTGATTTCCGGCGTAGCTTTAGCAGATCAGCTGATTTATTTTTTTTTCGAAAAATCAATCGAGAAATCATCGAAGGTAAAGGAGCCGCCATTTGGTATTTCAAGTGCATTTAAACAGCGAAGCATCGTTGTTTTCCCAGATCCAGATGGACCAAGAATGGCCACAACCTGCCCTTTGTTGATCGAAAAATCAATCGACTTTAAAATCTCATTTTCACCAAAGGATTTCTTGAGACCTTTGACTGTTAGCATGTCGTTCCCTCCTTACCTTGCGACATATCGATCAAGTCGTTTTTCAATTTGATGCTGAACGAGCGATAGAATAAAGCAGAATACCCAATAGATGAGGGCTGCTTCCATATAAATAAACAAGATCTGATCCAAGTTCGCCGCAGCAATTTCCTGTGATTTACGGAACATCTCTGCCACGAGAATCTGGGAGGCAAGGGATGTATCCTTCACCAAGCTAATGAATGAATTAGACAGCGGTGGAATCGATACACGCACAGCCTGCGGTAAAATCACGCGGACGAGCGTTTTGCGATGTGTCATCCCAATGGAATAACCTGCTTCCCATTGTCCTTTTGGAACAGACAGGACGGATGCACGGATAATTTCCGACGCATACGCACCTACGTTTAAAGAAAAAGCAATAATGGCACTTGGATATGGATCCAGTGTGATATTAAATGTCGGAAAGAAATAGAAAATAATAAACAATTGCACAAAAAGCGGCGTTCCGCGAACGGCCGACACATAGATGGAGAAAATCCATCTGAGGGCTTTAATTTTAGACATTCTCGCAAGAGCTGTCACAAGCGCGATAAAAATACCAATAATAAAGGCAATGATGGCGAGGGGAATTGTATAATAAATCCCCTGCATCACCATTGGCCAAAAAGATTGCTGAAGAAGATCCCAAGGAATGACGACTCCTAGGATGTTATTTTGTAACATCTTCACCAAACCATTTCTTAGAAATCTTAGCGAGTGTACCGTCTTTTTTCATTTCTTTTAATGCGCCATTCACTTTGTCAACGACTTCGCCGCTGCCTTTTCTGAATGCGAAATAAGTTTTTTGAGGATCTCCTGTTTCAAATGCAACTTTTAGGTTTTTGTTACCGCTTGTTTTCAAGTAATTCAATACAGCCAATTTGTCATTAAACGTCAGATCAGCACGTCCTTGCTGAATCAATTGAATGGATTGTGCTAGACCTTCAACGCCTTCGATCTTAGCACCAGCATCTGTTGCTAGTTTGTTGTAGTTACTTGTTAACGATTGTGCTGCTTTTTTGCCTTTAACATCAGATAGTTTCTTGATGTCGTTATTATCTGATTTTGTCACAACAATAGCTTGAGATGTCGTGTATTTATCAGAGAAATCGTATTGATTTTCACGGCCAGTTTTCCCAACTTGGTTCGCTACCACGTCAAAACGTTTTGCATTCAGTCCAGCAAACATACTGTCCCATTGTGTTTCTTTGAATTCTAGGTTTAGTCAAGGCGTTTTGCTACTTCAGTGATGACTTCTACATCGTAGCCAGTTAATTTATCTGTCTTTTTGTCATGGAAAGTGAAAGGAGCATAAGTACCCTCAGTTCCAATGGTTAATACACCTTTATCCTGAATGGATTTCCAAAGGTCTCCTGATTCCTTAGACCCAGATTGTTTATTCGCGTTGTCGCTTGCACCAGATCCACATGCCGTGATCAATGCAACACAAGCGCCTAAAATAATGGCAAAGAACATTTTTTTCATTTTATTCCCCACTTTTCTTGTTGGTATTTACAACATATGATCTTACAGAGAAGCAACCTAAAAGTAAAGCATTTGAAACTAGCTTGAGCGAATCTCACCAACTTTATGCCCGCAACCCATTTCTTTCAAACCTAAAAAGCCATTCAGTTTATTTGTGCGAACATTACTAAAATAAAGACTTTGAGACAGTGACCATAGAAGGAAGCATATTTATTATAAAAGATGTATAATTAGTAGGTTGTTTTGAAAATGGAATGAATCACATGGAGACATGTTTTAATAACAGAGCATCTTAGAAGAAGGAGGGCATCATTGTGGATGTTGGACGAAATCAGCCCGATCAATTGAAAAGGGCGATGACTTCCCGCCATTTATTTATGATTTCACTTGGCGGTGTCATTGGGACAGGCTTTTTCTTAGGAACGGGCTATACGATTGGACAAGCAGGGCCAGTCGGAGCTGTTCTTTCATATATTGTGGGCGGATTGATCATGTATTTAACCATGCTGTGTCTTGGGGAGCTGTCGGTTGCACTTCCTGTGTCGGGGTCGTTTCATACGTATGCGACGAAATTTGTCAGCCCGGCAGCGGGTTTTGCTGTCGGCTGGATTTATTGGCTCGGCTGGGCGGCAACGGTCGCCCTTGAGTTCTTATCAGCAGGACAGCTGATGAGGCGCTGGCTGCCGCAAGTAGATGTGTGGATTTGGTGTCTCATATTCGGACTCTGTCTTTTCTTATTAAATGCCCGGTCAGCGAAAGCGTTCGGGGAGTCGGAGTTTTTCTTTTCTACCATTAAGATTATTGCCATTTTACTCTTTATTGGCGTAGGCGGAGCGGCGATGTTTGGGTTTATTGATACAACGAGCGGTGAACCCGCCCCTTACTTCAGCCATTTTGTGAATGATGGGCTGTTTCCAAATGGCCTGCTGGCCGTTGTGGTCACGATGATTACGGTGAATTTTTCGTTTCAGGGAACAGAGCTGATCGGTATTGCGGCAGGAGAAAGTGAAAACCCCGAGAAAACCGTTCCTCGTTCGATTCATCAAACCGTATGGCGTACACTTGTCTTTTTCGTCTTATCTATTTTCGTCTTAGCCGGTATGGTGCCTTGGAAGGAAGCCAGTGTGCTGAAAAGTCCATTTGTTACTGTGTTTGAGAGAACGGGCATTCCTTTTGCGGCAGACATCATGAACTTTGTCATTATCATTGCTTTATTATCTGTTGCGAACTCTGGCTTGTATGCATCGACGAGAATGCTGTATTCCTTATCGAAGGAAGGAATGGCAGGAAAAGCATTTAGACGCGTCAATCAGCGCGGCATACCGATGAATGCCTTACTGCTCACGTTCCTGTTTACAGGGATTTCGCTGTTATCCGGGTTTTTTGCAGAGAAAACAGTATTTGCCTGGATTGTGTCCATTGCCGGAATGAGTGCCCAGACAGGCTGGATCACGATTACATTATCACAGCTTCTTTTCCGTAGAAAATATTTGAAAGCAGGCGGAAAACTGGAAAACTTAAAATTTAAAACGCCTCTTTATCCGGTGCTGCCAATCATTGCGATCACGCTGAATACCATCGTGTTGGTTAGCCTTGCCTTTGATCAAGAGCAGCGCATCGGGCTATATGTCGGCGTACCGCTCATGATCATTGGATATGTTGTCTACCATCGCTATGTGAAAAAGCATCAGGCACAAAGTGAGCCGCTGAAGCTGCAAATCCATGGAGATGACGAGATTCGGTTTTAAAACCAAAAAACACTAAATTTAAGAAATTTAAAAACACCTCTGATATCAATCTGAAGGTGTTTTTTTTTGAAGTGATTCTGGAAGTTCTCAACTAACAACAAAAGTTAGTTCATATCCTGCTGTTTAAAATCTTGTTGTTCAAAATTTTGGAGCTTATTCTGATATCCTACGTTATTATTACCCCAAAGCTTCTCGTAATCCCATCCTGTTAGCGCTTTCAAAACACTTCTTGTTTCATCATCAGCCTGTTCCATTGAACCATTATTCTTTAACCTATTAATTTCATTAATCATAATGGAATGAGTTTTCTTAGATAATTTAAATTTAAATGAAATAACTAAACTAATACCGACTAGCCCTACAGTTCCGAAAAACAGAATACCTACAATCCCATTTATTGCTGTCGTAGACTGTGTCGTCGCACTTGCAACGAATCCACTTTCCTGTAAAATAACTCCTACCAAGAATGTGGCTAAAGCTGTAGTACTCTTGCGTGTAAACGTCATAATACCTGCAAATATTCCTTCTCTTCTTTTACGAGTGACCATTTCATCTACATCAGGAATGAAAGTGTAAATATTCCATGGTATATAATATAATCCACTCTTTCCGATACCTAAGATAACAGAGAAAGCATACAGCGCTATAATCATATAAGTTGGTTGTGTGAAGTATAAAAATATATAACCACTGATACATGTAATAATAGCAATATAAGATATTTTCAAAGATGGCGCAGGACCTATTTTAATCACGAGCCAACCAAACAATATGGTACATACCATTTGAAGTAATGAACCAATAGATAATAAATCGGCTGCGAGCACTGCATCTTTATTTAAAGAAAACACAACAAAGTAGACAAAGACAGCGTTTAAAATATCCATGGCAGTAAACGAACAAATATACATCGTGAGGTGCTGACGGAAACTTCTAATTCTAAAAGTAGATGTTAAGTCAATGATGACTTTTTTTATGGATTCTATAGCAGGTACTTTTTCTACACCATCAGGTTCTATCATGTCTTCTTCTATTTTACGTTCCCATGTTGTTCTATGTGTAATTAATAATGCAGCCATAAAAATAAAGGTGAAGATAATTCCATTGTAAAGAAAAACTTGAGGTGAATCTTTTCCGAATATTTCGAATAATCTGCCTGGAATAAAGGTAGCTAAAAATGTTCCTAGTCCTGAATAGATTAATCTTATTGTTGAGAGCTTGGTCCGTGCATTAAAATCATTCGTCATTTCAGCTCCAAGTGTTTCAAATGGAATTAATACCATTGCTGCAAGGAATTCTAACAAAATATAAACCGTTAAATAGTACCAGTAATTCATATCAGAAATCCAAAGAAGAGAATATATAACCATCAAAGGGCTTCCAATTAGTAAAAAGAACCTGCGTCTTCCAAATTTTTTCCCAAGTTTTGTACGACCAAAATTGTCAGTGATATGGCCCATAATTGGGCTTGCTATCGCATCAATAATACGAGCAATTGCAATAATAGATCCTGCTTCAACAGGGGTAAGACCACAGTATGTAATAAAAAAATATAACATCCATGCGCCTATTATAGCGAATGCTCCCCCTCCAAATAAATCCATTGTTCCATAACCAATATAATTTTTGAGTGTTAGTTTCCTGTTCTCAGTCTGCATTCTTATTTCTCCTTTCCAAGCCTACTTATAAATTTAAAAAAACATATAAAATAAAGATGTATGACAAGGAAAAAAATAAAAATATTAAACACCTGAATACGCCATAAAACCTCCATCAACAGGAATGGTCACGCCGGTAACAAATGCTGACATATGATCATCAACAAGCCATAATAGAGTACCAAGAAGATCTTCTGGCGTACCAAACCTTCTCATTGGTGTGTTCGAAATAATCTTATGAGACCTCTCTGTATAATCTCCTTCTTCAGTTAGGAGAAGGTTTTTATTTTGTGAGGTTAAAAAGAAGCCCGGTGCAATGGCATTTACTCTAATTCCTGCCTCGGCCATATGAACAGCTAACCATTTGGTGAAATTTTCAATTGCTGCTTTTGCCGCGCTATAAGCAGGCACTTTGGTCATTGGAGAAGGGGCACTCATAGATGACATGTTGATGACAACTGCTCCCTTTTGATGAACCATATTTTTAGTGAAAATTTGTGTAGGAATAAAAGTCCCCATAAAATTTAAATCAAATACATTTTGTACACTATCTGTACTTAAATGAAAAAAAGTATTTACCTTAGGATTAGTAAGGTCTTCTGTTTGAAATATTTCATTGGTTGTATTTGCACTGGAGTGGTTACCACCAGCTCCATTTATCAATATTGTACAATTGCCTAATTCCTCTGTTACAATCTTCTCGGCTTGTTCAACACTCTCTTTATTCAGAACATCACATTTAATCGCAATCGCTTTCCCGCCCATAAGGTTAATTTCTTCGGCTACCTTTTCACCCTTTTCGACTGTTCTATTTAAAATGGCCACAGACACGCCATGTCTAGCAAGTTCCTTTGCCATGGCGCTGCAAAGTACGCCACTTCCTCCTGTTATGACAGCTACTTTACCAGCTAAATTTTTATTTTCTTGTATGTTTACCATGTAGCTTCCTCCTTTGCTTCTTTTCATACAGAATGTTTATTTTGTAAAGCATCCCAAGCTCCCCACAAATACATAATTCCAAGTGCTCTATCATAAAGACCATATCCAGGCCTGCATTGTTCATCCCAAATGTGTCTTCCATGATCGGGTCTACAATAACCTTTGAATCCGCTTTCATAATAAGCGTGTATAATAGCTGAAACATCTACTGATCCATCTTTTGATCGATGCGATGTTTCAACAAAGTCCCCGTTATCATATACACGTACATTTCTTATATGAGTAAATGGTATTCTATCAATAAATTCGTGAATCATAGAAACTAAATCATTTTCTAAGTTTGCTCCTAAAGATCCTGTACAGAGCGTTATACAATGATGTGGGCTATTATTTAGTTGTAAAATTTTTCTGATGTTTTTTTGGTTAGTTACTATTCGCGGTAGACCAAAGACAGGCCAAGGTGGATCGTCAGGATGAATAGCCATTTTAATATCATGAAGTTCTGCAATTGGAATAACCTGATCTAAAAAATATTTCAAGTTGTCCCATAAATCATCGTCTGTTACATTTCTGTAGGCTTCAAAAAGGTGGTGGAGGTGATTTAACCGCTCTGGTTCCCAACCTGGCATGGTTAAACTGGAGTTCTCACTAATTTTATTTACTAAGTCTTTCGGATCAATATCTTTAATTCGACTATGTTCATAAAATAGAGCTGTAGAGCCATCAGGAAGTGTTTTATTTAAGTCTGTACGGATCCAATCAAATACAGGCATAAAGTTATAACATATGACTTTAACACCGACCTTTGCTAGCTTCTGAATTGTTTTCTTATAATTTTCTATGTATCGATCTCTAGTTGGAAGTCCGAGCTTAATGTCTTCATGAACATTCACGCTTTCAACCACTTCAATATGAAGGTTATGTTTATCAGCTAATTTTTTCATTTCTACAATTCTTTCTAATGGCCACTCTTCTCCTGCGGGCACATCATGCAGTGCCCAAACAATTCCTTCCACTCCTGGAATCTGCTTTATTTGTTCCAGTGTGATTGTGTCGTTTCCTTCGCCAAACCATCTAAATGTCATCCTCATCTACCATCACCCCTAAAATATAAGTAACAACCTATTTTTATTTAAAATAATTTGGATATTCTTTCTTCAATAATTCTTTATCAACAAGTGCAATTTTCAAATGCTCTTCCATGATTGTTTCAGCTTTATCAGCATCTTGATCTTGTATAGCTTTGAAGATATTTACATGTTGAGAAAGAATATTATCCCAATTATAATCTGTTACTAGCCTTAACATGCGACTCCTATTAAAGTGTACATTCATCTGTTGAATAACTAACCATGTTTTTTCTTTTTTACACCGTTTGAAAATAGTTCTATGAAACTCCTCATCTAATTCAAACATTTTTTTATAATCTTTTTTCTTAACGCAAATTTTTTGCATACTTAAATTCATATCTAAATCATTAATCAACTCTTCAGAAGGTTCCTGACAGGCTAGTCTAATCACTGCCTTCTCGAGATGTTCTCGCATAAACCGTGCTTCCTCCACAAGGTTCAAATCAATTAAAGAAACAAATGTACCTCGTTGAGGGTAGATACTTAATAATCCTTCTTGAGATAATTTTAAAAAGCTTTCTCTTACAGGAGTTCGACTAACATTAAATTGAATGGATATTTCTTTTTCAGAAATATTTGTCCCAGGTGGAAGCTTCAGGCTTAATATTTGATCTTTTAGCATATTGTAAACTTGTTCCCTCGTAGAGAGGTTTTGGTTTTTAAAATCAATATTCATTATTCTAATCTCCTTTCTCTAACATACTACCATACAAGTGCATTAGAATGGTAGACACTAATTTAATTTTTCTGAATATTACCCTGTGAGCATTTATAACTCTTGATGATTCTAACTATGTAAGCCATGATCAATCATAAAAGTGAGGGATATTAAAAAGAAAATTCAAAAAACTATACAAAATTCAAAAAGATTGAGTTATAATGTTTTTGAGCTACCATACTAGTATAACTAGAATATTAATAGAACGAACGGTACTCTGATCTATCAGTTAGGTGAGTCATTAATTTTTTTGAAAGCGCTATCTCATTATTAGAAGTGAAAATTTATCTTCTTGCAGAAGGGAAAGATTGATATGACCAACATCGCAATTATAGGAACTGGATCTATTGCAACTGCCCATATCGAGGCTTATCTTGCAATGCCTGAAATCAGTAAAATTGTAGCTTTAGCTGATATTTATCCTGAAAAAGCAATGTCTGCAGCAACAAAATATAACCTAGAAGCACGAGTTGTCGCTAACTACCAAGAGTTATTGAATGATCCTACGATTGATGCCGTTTCCATTTGTACACCTCCTTATATGCACGCAACCATTGCCATCGATTTTCTTAAAGCAGGCAAACATGTCTTAGTAGAAAAACCTATGGCTTCTTCTCTAAAAGAATGTGACGAAATGATAAAAGCATCTATTGAAAGCCAAAAGCTTTTATCCGTTGTTGCTCAAAACAGGTTTATGACGCCCATTATGAGATTAAAACATGTCCTTGATCAAAACCTCATTGGAAAAATCGCTCATACTCAAGTTGATTCTTTTTGGTGGCGTGGTCATAGTTACTATGATTTATGGTGGCGCGGTACATGGGAAAAAGAAGGTGGAGGTTGTACACTTAATCATGCTGTCCATCATATTGATATGTTGCAATGGATGTTAGGATTGCCGACTGACATTTTTGCAGCAACTAGTAATACCTTGCATGATAATGCAGAGGTTGAAGACCTTTCTATTGCGGTACTTCGCTATGGAAATGGCAGCTTAGCACAAGTAACCAGTTCTGTTGTTCATCATGGAGAAGAACAACAACTGATTTTTCAAGGTGAAAAAGCTAGAGTATCTGTCCCATGGAAAGTAAATGCTCAAATAGCTAAAGAAAATGGGTTTCCTCAAGAGAAAAATGATGAGGATTTAGAAAATCGTATTCAGGAAGCTTTTAATCAGTATCCGGAATTGCTATTTGAAGGGCATAAAGGACAAATAAATAATTTTTTAATGGCTATCAAGGGTAACCAGAAGCTTTTAATTGATGGAACAGAAGGAAGAAAAACACTAGAACTTATTACAGCCATCTATAAATCTGCAAACCAAGGTGTTCATGTGAAGCTTCCTCTTTTAGCAGACGATCCTTTTTATACACGTGAAGGAATGCTTGCGAACGTTAAGCATTTTTATGAAAAACAAAGCAGTGTAGAAAATTTTTCAGACGATACGATAACCGTTGGAGGAAATTACGAGAAACTATGAGTCTAACGTTATTAAGTTATTAAAAATAAACTGGAAGCTTGCTAGAGGAGGAACAATCATGCAGAAAAGTGATGGAATGAATTATGCTCCTAAGGGAAAAAGTGCCCCTGTCGTTACAGAAGGACAATTCGTAATGGCAGCTATAGGTCTTGATCATGGACACATCTATGCAATGTGCAATGGATTAACTGAGGCTGGGGCTACATTAAAATGGGTTTATGATCATGATCAGAAAAAAGTACAAGAATTTTGTAAGGCTTATCCGGAGGTACAGGCAGCCAAAAGTGAGAAAGAAATTCTCGAAGATCCAGATGTAAGGCTCGTGGCAGGCGCAGCCATTACATCTAAACGCTGTGATTTAGGGCTGCGTGTTTTAGATCATGGTAAGCATTACTTTACGGATAAATCACCTTTTACAACGTTGGAACAATTGGAGCTTGCTCGTAAAAAAACAGCTGAAACGGGGCTTAAATGGGCTGTTTATTATAGTGAACGTTTGCACGTGGAAAGTGCCGTATTTGCTGGTCAACTGATTGAACAAGGAGCCATTGGAAAAGTGGTACAAGTTCTTGGAACTGGCCCACATCGTAGTAATGTAGAAAGCAGACCAAGCTGGTTTTTTGAAAAGGAGTATTATGGAGGTATTCTATGTGATATTGGTAGTCACCAAATTGAACAATTCCTTTACTATTCTGGCGCAAAAGATGCAAAAGTTGTACATAGTAAAGTGGGCAATTACAAACATCATCAGTATCCAGAATTGGAAGACTTCGGCGATGCTACTTTAATTGCGGATAATGGGGCTACAAACTATTTTAGAGTAGACTGGCTGACTCCTGATGGCCTTAGCACTTGGGGGGATGGGCGCACATTCATTCTTGGAACAGACGGGTATATTGAAATTCGCAAATACGTAGACATAGCAAGGGATAAAATAGGAGACCATTTATACTTAGTAAATCAACAGACAGAGCAACATTTTTCTCTAAATGGAGAAGTAGGTTTCCCTTACTTTGGTGAACTTATTTTAGATTGTTTAAACGATACTGAAAATGCTATGACTCAAGAGCATACTTTTAAAGCCGCAGAACTATGCTTAATTGCACAACGAGACGCAATCTATGTAAATACGGAGATTGAATTAAGTAAGATCTAAAAAAGTGAGGTGTTATTTTTGTTAATAACACCTTATTTCATTTAATTGAGATTTTCTAAACATAAGTATAGAGGTGACTATATTGTCTACATTCCTAAGCGAAGATATGATGCTTAATCACGAAAGTTCAAAAGTTCTTTATCATGATTACGCGAAAAATATGCCAATCTATGATTTTCATACGCATTTAATGGCTGATGACATTGCTGCTAACAAAAAATATGAAAATATGACTGATATTTGGCTTAATGGAGACCACTATAAATGGAGGGCTATGCGGTGGTTTGGTGTAGAAGAAAGATTGATCACGGGGAATGCAAGTGACAAGGAAAAATTCTTAGCTTGGGCCCAAACGGTTCCATATACAATAGGAAACCCTCTTTATCATTGGTCACATTTAGAATTAAGTCGTTATTTCAATATAAATGAGTTGTTCTCAGAAAAAAATGCACATAAAGTTTGGGATATCTGTAATGAGAGATTAAATGAAAGGAACATGTCCACAAATGGAATTTTAGAAAAATTTAATGTAAAAGTTGTATGTACGACTGATGATCCAATCGATACTTTAAAAATTCATCAAATCATACGTAAAGATGTAGGAATTACTACTAGGGTCCTACCTACATTTAGACCGGATCAAGCTTTAAATATTGAACAATCAAATTTTGTGAATTATATAGAAAAATTAGGTGAGTCAATCAACGGCGTTGTTTTAACATATGAAAACTTTATCGCTTCATTACATTCACGAATTGATTATTTTCACGCGAATGGATGCAGAATGTCTGATCATGGTTTTGAAATATTTCCATTTTCACCAGCTACTGAACAAGAAGTATCTTCTATATTTGTACGTGCGCTGCAAGGAAAAACACTATCCCAAGAGGATATCAATAAATTTAAAACAAACACTCTTCTTCACCTGAGTAAAAAATATCATTCTCTTCATTGGACCATGCAATTACACATAGGTGCTTTAAGGAATAATAACACACGAATGTTCAAGTTAACGGGAAAAGATAGTGGGTACGACTCTATGTCTGACTTCCACCTAGCAAGACATTTAAATGGTTTTTTGAATGAATTAGACAAAGATAACCTTTTACCTAAAACCATTATCTATAATTTAAATCCCGTTCATAATGCGATTGTGGCCTCTACTATAGGGAATTTTCAATCTTCTGATGCCAGAGCAAAAATTCAATTTGGATCTGGGTGGTGGTTTAATGATCAAAAAGACGGCATGCTAGATCAAATGAAAACATTATCTAATATAGGTTTGCTTAGCACTTTCGTAGGTATGCTTACAGACTCCAGAAGCTTTTTATCGTTCCCTCGCCATGAATATTTCAGAAGAATTTTATGTAATTTATTTGGGACTTGGATAGAAAATGGTGAGCTTCCAAGGGATTACGAATTTATAGGAAAAATAGTCAAAGATATTTGTTATCACAATGCCGTGAATTATTTTAACATCGAAATAAATGAGACAGTACCAATGAAAACGAATGAATCATGCAGTAAGATATAAAATTTCTATATGAAGACTGATCATCAATAAAGTGAAAAACTGGACATGATGTACTCATGTCCAGTTTTTTATTAATGAACGCCTTTCATCGCTTTCTTAATCACTGGTGTCAGTAATAGCATTACAACGCATAAAACGATGGCCAGCAATCCGATGATACCGAAATAGACGGTTTCTGGCACTTTATCAAACAGTTTGACTACTTGCGCATTGATCGCCTGTGCCATCGCATTTGAAAGGAACCAAAGGCTCATCGTTTGCGCTGAGAAGGCAGCAGGTGCCAGCTTTGTTGTCGCTGACAGTCCAACTGGTGATAAGCAGAGCTCTCCGATCACAACGAGGAAGAAGCTCAGAACGAGCCATAATGGGCTCACAAGTGTGTTCGGACCGGACATGTATGCAGGAATGATCATGATGATGAAGGATAACCCCGCAAACAGAAGGCCGAGTGAGAATTTAATCGGGGTAGACGGCTGTTTCTTCCCAAGTCTGACCCATAACCAAGCAAACACTGGAGACAGCAGCACAATAAAGATTGGGTTCAATGATTGGAACCATGAAGACGCTAGTGTCATCCCAAGAAAATTCAAGTTTGTTCGTTGATCTGCATATGTCGCTAAAATGTTTGAGCCTTGTTCTTGAATCGCCCAGAACATCACGGCAGCAAGGAACAATGGAATATAAGCGAGAACCCTGGATTGCTCCACTGCACTCGTCTTTTTACTGAAATACATGACAATGAAATAAACAATCGGAATGAGTACACCAAGGGCACTGACAAACCAAGTGAATAGATTAATTGTGAGTGCGCCTGTTTGAATGCCAATGACAGCAAAAACTGCGAGCAAAATCACAACCAATGATCCGTAAATTTTGAAGTTCTTACGCTCGGCAGCTGATAATGGATTTGTCACATAAGTGCCGGCAAGACCAAGGTTCGGTTTTTTTGTGACCACAAATGTAATGAGTCCAACAAGCATCCCAACGGCAGCGAGTGAGAACCCGAGGTGGAAATTCACTTTTTGACCGAGTGTTCCGACAATTAATGGGGAGATAAAGCCACCCATGTTGATCCCCATGTAGAAAATACTAAATCCAGAGTCCCTGCGCGGGTCTGTTTTTGTATACAGGTCGCCAACAATGTTTGAAACGTTTGGCTTAAGAAGACCTGTCCCAATAATAATCAGTCCCATACTAATAAAGAGCGCTGTTGCTCCGCTTGGCAAAGCCAAAATCACGTGGCCAAGCATAATGAAAACTCCGCCATAAAACACCGTACTGGACGAACCAAATACCCGGTCGGCGAGCCATCCGCCAATAACTCCTGACATATAGACAAGCGCACCGTAGACCGACATGATCGAATTGGCTGTCGTCTGGTCAAAGCCTAGACCGCCTTTTGTCACCTCTGTGTACATATAATAAATAAGCAGTGCACGCATGCCATAATAGGAGAAACGCTCCCAAAATTCAGTGAAAAACAGTGTGTAAAGTCCTTTAGGATGTCCAAAAAACCCTTTTTGAGGAACACTTTTAACAATTTTATCGTGGTCAATTGTAGACATGGCATAGATCCTTTCTTAAAAAAAGAGATATGAGAAAAATGATATTCTTGTATAGTTCTTGTGTCAATATAAAACTATTCTAAAACAGGAAAATGTTAGTTCAATAGGCTTAAAGGCTCAAAAAATTGAAAAATTCATTGAAGTAAAAATTATCGGAAAGTTATTCCGGAAGAATTTATTTAAAATTTGAATCAATGTACAAGCAAACCTTTACCACATGCATAGAATGACGAGAGAACATGTGTGAAAAGGAGTGATTTAGGTTGGGGGAATTGAATGAAGCTGATCTAAAAAAACCTGTTGTCAATGTACTAGATTTTGGCGTGATTGCTGACGGGAAAACGGATTGCACAGCCAAGCTCAATGAATGTTTAGAATGGACAAAAGCACAAGGGTATTCCCATGTCTGGCTGCCGAGCGGCACATATTTAATAGATGCGGTGTACAGAGGTGATTCATTTTTTCCTTTCCGAGGTGCAGGTATACGGGTGCCAAGTCATATATGCATTGAGATGGCTTCAGACGCTGTGATAAAGGTAAAACCAAATGATTCATGGGGGTATGCAGCCTTTTATATAGGAAAGGTTCAGAATGTGACCATCCGAGGCGGACGTATTGAAGGGGATCGTCATGAGCATGTATACAAGCCGCTACCCTCTGAACGAAAAACCCATGAATGGGGCTTTGGGGTGTGCATTGAAGGTGCCTCCCATGTCGAGGTGAATCATGTCCAAATAAAAAATTGTACGGGAGACGGCATTATTGTCAGTCCCCATGGTTTATTGACAGAGGGGGAACCGTACTCGCCTGCTGCATCTATTGATATTTCCGGCTGCACCATCACCGATTCGAGACGCAACAATATTTCGATTACAGGCTGTGATGGGGTCATTGTGGAGGACTGTCTCTTGGAAAGAGCAGGAGTAAATGGGGTCGAGCCGAGAATGGGCATTGATATTGAAGGCTATGGAGAAAATGCCGTTAATATGGAAGAACCGCTGAATATTCAGATTCGAAACAACATCGTCAGAGGAGGTGCTGCAAGCTCCATCTATAACTTTAATGGCTATGGTGTGATCATTGAAGGCAACCATACAGATAGCAGTATCTCCTATGGCTTCTCCACCGAAACGATCATTGCCAACAATA
Source organism: Bacillus sp. AM 13(2015) (assembly GCF_001518755.1). NCBI lineage: Bacteria > Bacillati > Bacillota > Bacilli > Caryophanales > Bacillaceae > Bacillus > Bacillus sp. AM 13(2015). Next base: position 146,355 of record NZ_LKCP01000002.1, read on the forward strand.
TGATTCGTGCAGTGGGAGGAGGTGTTACAAAAGCAGGGATTACGAGCTTAGGCGTCTCACTTGGTCAAACGGAAAACAATGTGATTATTATTGGCAATATGATTGAGGGGTTTGAAAAAGGGATTGATGTGAGGGGAGACAGTGTTCACATTACAGGTAATAAAATTAGTCTTTTTGAAGATGCGGCTGTGTCCGTTTATATGGCGAATCGTATTCTAATAGAAGGAAACCATATTGAATCAGGAACGAGTACCGGAAAAAGGAGCGCCTCCCTGCGTATCTATCAATCGGATAGTGTCGTCTTTTCAAACAATACGGTCTATTCTGTTATCGATGCGGCCGTGGTGAGAGGAACGAATATCCTTATTCAGCACAATCAATTCAAAGAATTCAGCAGAGGAATCTGGGTGCAGGAAGGGGAAACAGGGATCAACGGCAACCACTTTATTCAAGAAGGACACCCGGAGCTAGATTCTTCCTATACGATCAGTGTCACCGAAAATGCAAAGGCTTTCATCTGGCAGAATCGCTTTAAAAACTATCAAAACTACGCTGTATACAGTAGCACGACAGGGGCATTAGAAATTAAAGACAATTCCTTTGAAGAAACATCCTTATATGTGGTGATGTATATTAAAAATGGTTCACCACAAATTGGAGATAACCGCTTCTATTTAAATCGATCGATCGGACAGCCGACAGCGATCTTTATTGACCAGGCTTCCTCAGCTCGTGTGCTGCGCAATAACATCATCAATCTATCTCCTCAAAAAGCGATTGCCGTCCGCACCGCAAGTTCCACTCATTCTGTCATCGCTCACAACATGCTGGAACGCAGTCAATTGTTGACACATACCACAGACCGGCTCATCGGAAATATTGAGATTGATACGCCATCATGAGCGTTTGAAATCCCTTATTTTGGAGGTTCAGAAGGCGGTTGACAATCCTGTAAAAAGGGCATATAGTAATAATTATTTTTCATTTTTCGCAACATTTGCCCTTTTTTTATTAATAAAACCGATTAATTCAATCAGAAAAATGTATCTTCTAAGGACTTCAGTTTGATACATGTAGGATATAGAAAGGATGAAGAACAAGTGTCACAGCCGAAAAGGAAGCTCAAGCTAGGCGTATTCATCGCAGGAACTGGACATCACGTTGCCTCTTGGAGACATCCGAATGCAGTACCAGACGCAGCCATGAACCTAGATTATTTTAAACAATTAGCGAAAAAGGCAGAGGAAGGAAAGCTGGATTTGCTCTTTTTAGCTGACAGTTTATCCATTAATCAAACCTCTCATCCGAACGTATTAACGAGATTTGAACCGCTCACGCTGCTTTCATCGATTGCTGAGTCTACTTCAACGATTGGTTTAGCAGCAACAGCTTCCACTACATACAGTGAGCCTTTCCATATTGCAAGACAGTTTGCCTCCCTTGATCATTTATCAGGCGGAAGAGCGGCATGGAATGTGGTCACTTCTTCTATTGAAGAAACAGCGAAAAATTTTAGCGGAGAAGAGCATTTAGCACACCATAAACGTTATGAACGGGCAGAAGAGTTCGTTGAAGTCGTTAAAGGTCTCTGGGATTCTTGGGAGGAAGACGCCCTTATCAGAAACAAGGAAACAGGAGAATTCTTCGAATCTAGTAAGCTTCATGAGCTCCAGCATAAAGGTGAGTTCTTCTCAGTCAGGGGGCCTCTCAACGTATCACGCACGCCGCAAGGGCAGCCCGTGATCATTCAAGCAGGATCTTCCGAAGATGGTAAAAAGCTTGCAGCAAAAACAGCAGAGCTCATTTTCACTGCACAAAACGATCTCGAAAAAGCGAAGGAATTTTATCAAAGCTTGAAGGGGAAAGTAGAGGCTGCTGGCCGTGCTAGAGAGGACGTCAGCATCATGCCGGGTATCTTCCCGATCATTGCTGAGACAGAGGAAGAAGCCCGAGCAAAATATGAAGAATTACAGGAGTTGATTGTTCCTGAGATTGGACTGAGCATTCTGCAAAATTACTTAGGCGGGATTGATCTGTCTCAGTATCCGTTAGACGGACCGCTTCCAGAGATTGATCCGAGCACGTCAAATGCGGTGAAAAGCCGTTTTGATCTCGTGATGAATATGGCGAGAAAGGATAACCTGACCATTCGCCAGCTCTATCAATCAGTTGCCGGCTCACGCGGTCATAATATTTTCATTGGAACGCCGAAGCAGCTGGCAGACGTGATGGAAACATGGCTGAATGAAGAAGCAGCAGACGGCTTTAATGTGATGCCGCCGCTCTTGCCAGAAGGACTGGATGTGTTTGTAGACCGCGTCGTCCCAATCCTTCAGGAACGAGGCTTATTCAAAACCGATTACACAGGACAAACCTTACGAGAAAATCTCGGACTAACAGAGCCAAAAAATCGCTACACGACATAAGGTGAGGTGACTAACGTTGGGATACACGTTTCGTCTGGCAACAGAGGCAGATATAGAGGCGCTGCTTGAACTAACAACAAGAGCCTATGAGCCAATTCGTGAGCTCGGCATCCAGTTCCAAGCAGCACATGCCGATTTCGCTCTCGTTCAGAATAATGTACAAAAGAATCTTTGCTATGTGATGGAAGAGAACGGAAAGCTTCTATCCACCTTATCACTCCGTATGCCTTGGGGAGAGCAGCCAGGACCGTTCGGCGTCCCTCACATCTGGTGGTTTGCCTCAGAACCAGCCGCCAAAAAAGGGACAGGCTCTGCCTTGCTGGAATGGGTTGAAACCGAAGTACTAAGGGATACACTAAAGGTACCGTACGTGTCACTCGGTACAGCTGATAAGCACCCGTGGCTCGTAGAAATGTATGAGCGCAAAGGCTATGTCAGAGCAGGAGAAAAGGATTTAGGCAAAGGTCATATCACGGTTTATTTTAAAAAACAATTAAGATCAGATATCACACAACCATAAGACGAAAGAAGGGTTTTCGAACATGAAAAACAAAAAGTGGCTAGTCGTTCTTTTTGCAGCAATGCTAGCAGTTTTAGCAGCTTGCGGCGGCAATAATCAGAGTGAAGGCAAAGACGAAAAAGTATTAAAAGTAGGTGCTACTGGACAAAGCTATCCTTTTGCTTATAAAGACAATGGCAAGCTCGTCGGATTCGATGTTGAAGTAACAGAAGCCATTGCGAAAAAGCTTGGTTACAAACTAGACTGGCAGCTGAGCGAATTCAGCGGACTAATGGGACAGCTGACATCTGGTAAGCTCGATACGGTGTCAAACCAAGTTGCCATTACAGACGAGCGTAAACAAACATTTAACTTTACAGATACGTACGCATACGCAGGAACACAAATCATCGTAAAAAAAGACAACAACGACATCAAAGGTCTTGATGATTTAAAAGGAAAAACAGTGGCGGCGGTTCTTGGCTCTAACCATGCTAAAAACTTAGAGAGCAAAGACCCAGATAAGAAAATTAAGATTAAAACATATGAAACGCAAGACGGCGTATTAAATGAAGTGGCAAATGGCCGCGTAGATGCTTATGTCAACGGCCGCAGTGTATTACTTGCTCAAATTGAAAAAACAGGTCTGCCGCTGAAAATCGTAGGCAACCCAATTGTGTATGAAGAAGTAGGCTACCCATTTGCGAAAGATAAAAAGCATGACAAACTAAGAGAAGAATTTAACAAAGCCATCAAAGAATTAAGAGAAGACGGGACACTTAAGAAATTGTCTGAGAAATATTTCAAAGACGATGTCACAGTGCCAATTAAAAAATAACAACAGCGGCGGTGAAGAGCAGACATGAACAAAATTGATTGGCAGTATATGGTGACGGTTTTTCCGACACTGCTTCAATACTTGCCGATAACGATCTTCATGGCGATTGTCTCCATGGTATTTGCCATTATCATTGGTGTGGTATTCGCTCTTATTACAAAAAACCGGATACCTGTTTTATACCAATTTGCCAAGCTGTATATTTCTTTCTTCAGAGCGGTTCCAACCTTGGTTCAGCTCTTTCTCATTTATTTTGGTCTCCCGCAGCTATTCCCTGCGATGACCTCAATGGATGCTTTAACAGCGGTCATTATCGGATTAAGTATTAAAAACTCAGCATACTTAGCAGAAATTTTCAGAGCGGCTCTGAACTCAGTGGATGAAGGGCAGCTTGAGGCATGCTTATCTGTCGGTATGACAAGATGGCAGTCTTACGTCAGAATTATTTTCCCGCAGGCCATCAGAAATGCGATTCCAGCGACGGGGAATACCTTTATTGGTCTTTTAAAAGAAACATCTCTTGCCTTTACGATTGGTGTGGCAGAAATGTTTGCACAAGGGAAGATGATTGCATCGGCGAACTATAAATACTTTGAAACCTATTTAGCCGTAGGGATTGTGTATTGGGTGATGACCATCATTTATAGCTTCCTGCAAGACCTATTTGAACGAAAAATCAGCAAACCTTACCGGAATTAAGGAGGTGTGGACATGATCAAGCTCACCAATTTGAAGAAATCATTCGGCGACCTTGTCGTCTTAGACGGAATCAATCTCGACGTGCAAAAAGGGCAGGTTGTGGCCATTATCGGACCTTCTGGCTCCGGTAAATCCACTTTGCTGCGCTGCTTAAATTTATTAGAAACACCAGATGAAGGCACGATTGAAATTGGCGATGCGAAGCTCGATGCGTCTAAATATTCACGTAAAGAAGCCCATCACCTGCGTCAACAAACGGCCATGGTGTTTCAAAACTATAATTTATTTAAAAACAAGACAGCACTGCAAAACATTACAGAATCATTGCTTGTGACGAAAAAAATGACAAAGCAGCAGGCGAATGAAATCGGTATGAAACTGCTGAAGCAGGTAGGGCTAGAGCAAAAGGCTGACAGCTATCCAGTCACATTATCTGGGGGACAGCAGCAGCGGATTGGGATTGCCCGCGCGTTAGCGGTTGATCCACATGCGATTTTGCTGGATGAACCAACGTCAGCGCTTGATCCAGAGCTTGTTTCAGGTGTGCTTCAAGTCATTAAATCCATTGCGATTCAAGAAACAACGATGATCATCGTTACACATGAAATGGCGTTTGCAAGAGAAGTGGCAGACCATGTGATTTTCATGGCAGATGGTCATATTATTGAGCAGGGCACGCCAACTGAGTTATTTGATGAAACGAAGAATGAACGGACGAAACGATTTATCCAAAAAGAAGCAGCGGCTGAAGAAGCATAAGCTGCTTTTTATTCTTTAGAGGGGTGATTGATAGTGAAATCAATAGGAAATGAAGCTTTAAACAAACGTTTAATCAACATTCGCCGAGCGCTTCATGAGCATCCAGAGCTGGCGTTTGAAGAATATGAAACGACAAAGAAACTGCGCCGCTGGTTAGAAGAGGAAGGGATCACTGTACTTGATATCCCAGCCCTGCAAACAGGCGTTGTCTGTGAAATCAAAGGAGAACAAGAAGGACCGGTGATTGCTCTGAGAGCCGATATTGACGCACTTCCGATTGAAGAAGCATCTGGCGAACCATTTTCTTCAAAGGTACCGGGCAAAATGCATGCATGCGGTCATGATTTCCATACAGCTTCTATTTTTGGGGCGGCACTTTTATTAAAGGAGCGGAAACACGAAATCAAAGGAACGGTCCGTATTTTGTTCCAACCGGCTGAGGAAGTTGCTCAAGGAGCGAAACACGTCATAGAGGCAGGCGTTTTAGATGGAGTCGATGCGATTTTCGGCATGCACAACAAACCTGACCTGCCAGTTGGCACGATTGGCATTAGAGAAAAAGCATTGATGGCGAGTGTGGATCGGTTTGAAATCGATATTAAAGGAACGGGAGGTCATGCCGGAATTCCAAATCACACGGTGGACCCCATTGCCATCAGCGGGCAGATCACAAGTGCCCTTCAGCAAATCGTCAGCCGCCGCATCAGCTCCTTGCATCATGCGGTTGTCAGCATCACACGCATTCAGGGCGGTACATCATGGAATGTCATACCCGACCGTGTCGAGATGGAAGGAACGGTGCGGACGTTTGAGCCTGAGGTAAGAGCGATGATTCCAGAGCTTATGAAACAAATCGTCAGCGGGATTGCAGAGGGATTTGGAGCAGAGGCTGAAGTGAGATGGCATCCGTATTTGCCTTCTGTCATGAATGATGAGGGTCTGACAAAGGTAGTAGAAGAAACGGCGGGCTCGCTTGACTTACATGTTGTGCAGGCAGAGCAGTCACCGGGCGGAGAAGATTTTGCCCTTTATCAAGAACGCATTCCAGGCTTTTTTGTATGGATGGGGACCAGTGGTACGAAGGAGTGGCATCACCCTGCGTTTACTTTAAATGAAGACGCACTTCCGGTTGCTGCTGCTTTCTTTGCTGAGCTTGCCGTTCGGGCATTGGAGTCTCGATCATGGAATTAACAAAACAACTGGCAGAGGCAGTGCTTTCTGCTGATCCGATGCAAGATGAACGGGCCATTCAAATGGCTAGAAATGGCCTGTTAGATGCTGCGGCATCAGCGCTTGCTGCGAAAGAGGATGAAGGGATTCAGAAGCTGATGGCGCTTGTTGAACAGGAAGGCGGAGCCGCTCAGATTCCTGTCATGGGACAAGGGAGGAAGGTGAGCCGCCAATCCGCAGCGATGCTGAACGGCTACCTCATCCATGCCCTTGATTATGATGATGTGCACTCAGATGTGAGAGGACATCCAAGTGCGGTCATCATTCCGGCGCTGCTATCACAGCTGACAGACGGCAAAGGGTATGGCGAGCGGTTTTTAGCAGCCTACATTACAGGCGTTGAAGTGATGGCAAGACTTGGCGAATCCATCGGCAAGGCGCATTATGAGCGGGGCTGGCATAATACGGGAACACTCGGTGCCATTGCGGCAGTGTGTGCGATTGGCTATTTGAAGCAGGTCACACGAGAAGAACTGACGAAAGCAATCGGCTTTGCCGGGGCGCAATCAGCTGGAATGCGAAAGCAATTTGGCTCTGATATGAAACCATTACAAGCCGGCTTAGCTGCTAAAACAGCCGTTTGGTCTATGGATTTAGCTTGTTCAGGTTTTGGCGGGAGTGACTCGGTTCTTGATGGTGCACTTGGTTTCTTTTCACTCTATGGAGATCAGGAGCGTGCGGAAAGCCGTTTGCTAGAAGGCTATGGTTCTACATGGCGTATCGTTTCACCTGGGCTGTGGTTCAAAGTATATCCATTCTGCTCAGCAGCCCACCATGCGGCAGATGCGATCCAATCTTTAATAAAAGAGCGGGCTTTTTTGCCGGAGCAGGTAAGACAGGTCGAGGTCATATTCCCGCCAGGCGGAGATGCAGCGCTTATTGAGCAGACACCTTCGACTGGAGAAGAAGGACGATTCAGTGTCGAATATGTCATCGCACTTGCAGTGTTTGGACAGACGCTTACGCTGGATGCCTTTACGAAAAAAAGCATTCCATCAGACATGCGGATATGGATGAAACGGGTGAGTAGAGGATATGATCAAATGATAGAGCCTCATCCCGATGCTGTTCCAAAAGGACGCTTTACGATTGTAAAGCTCACTTTACTTGACGGCACCAACATCAGTAAGCGAGTTGATGTACCTCAGGGAGCACCAGGCTGTGCGTTATCGAAAGAAGATATCATACAAAAGTTAAGCAGCATCACAAGCGCATCACAAGCACAGCAGATTTTACAGGCTGTTGAAGAGGGAAACGACGCTGCGTATTTGAAGTTGCTGGCATGATAAAAAAGCTCATCAATAGAGATGAGCTTTTTTAAATAGATCTATCATAAACTGTCAGGAAGTTCTTTATCTAAATATATGAGACTTCCTCATGAGTTAAAGAACCATAAATGACACTGTCCTCATCTTGATATGTTGTAAAGTAATGTTGAATTATAACTTCAACTAACATCTTGACCATCTTCTGCAATTCCATCATAAAAAAACTCATGTGATTCACCGCAGTATTAGTTCTTTCAAAAAGTATGAATAAAAGATGACCAAACGATGATAAGTTCATGAAAACAGTGGAATCCAATTGAGATTTGAGAGGGAAGATGTAAAATAAAGCTACATAAAGAAAAACAATGGCAGCAGCGGAGGCTGATGATGAAAATATTAATGATTGAAGATAATCAGAGTGTTTGTACAATGACGGATATGTTTTTTCAACGAGAGGGATTTCAAGCTGAATTCGTTCATGATGGATTAGAAGGACTGAATCGTTTTCAGCAAGAGGAGGATTGGGATCTGCTCATCTTAGATGTCATGCTTCCTTCGATGGATGGTCTGACCATTTGTCAAAAGGTGCGCCAGATCAGTGATGTTCCGATTATCATGCTGACAGCAAAGGAAACCGAATCTGATCAGGTACTTGGTTTTGATCTTGGGGCAGATGATTATGTGACCAAGCCCTTTAGCCCACTAACCTTGATGGCAAGAATTAGAGCGGTGAAACGACGCTTTGCTCATACAACGACTCAAGAAAAGGTGAATGAGGGTGAACGGCTGGAGACAGTACATTTTCAGTTGGATAAGAAAACGAGGGAAGTTTTCCTGGATGGAGAGCGAATAGAGAACCTCACACCGAAGGAATACGATCTGTTGTGCTTTTTTATTCAGCATCCTCGGCAAGTATTTTCACGAGAACAATTGCTTGAGCAAATTTGGGGATATCAATTTTATGGAGATGAACGAACGGTAGATGTCCATATTAAACGGCTGCGCCAAAAAATTGGGGACGGGCCTAAACCCTTTTTGTATACAGTATGGGGCGTAGGGTATAAGTTCGATGAAGATTAAATATTTTTATCAGCTGCTGATCAGTCATCTTGGGTTATTGCTCATCGCCATTGTCATTATCAGCACCCTTTTATCTCATTTTGTGAAAGATATTGCCTATCAAAACAGAGTGAATGAAATGAGCTCCTATGGGAATGAAATCTTGCAAGATTATAAACGACTCCCTAAAAGCGAGATGACCTTTCGTCTGCGTCCATTTGAAGATATTCTTTCGACGAGGCAAATTCGTTTTTTCGTGTTTGATGAAAAAGGAGATATTCTCTCTCAGCAGCAAGAGATGCCGCCGCATGAAGTATTATTGACAAAGGATTTATGGGCCAAACTCTCAAAAGGAGAGCAAATCATTGACAAGCGAAGTGATTCACGCCGCCTTGATCAAGAGGCATCACTTGTGGCACTCCCTGTCATGGAGGATGGAAAGCTAAAGGGTGGAGTCGTCCTTATTGCCCCGATTCAAGGCGCTGAACAGCTCATCGCCCAAATGAATCGTTATCTGTATATCATCGTATTTGTGGCACTGACGATCACCTTTATTCTCAGCCTGTTCTTGTCTAAATTTCATGTGAACCGCATCAAAAAGTTGAGAGAGGCGACTGAAAAGATTGCGCAAGGTGATTACAACATCAAGCTTGAAAACAAACACCTTGATGAAATTGGCACACTTGGTGAGGATTTTAATATGATGGCCAAGCGTCTTCAGCAATCAAGAGAGGAAATTGACCGGCTCGAAAAGCGCAGACGCCAATTCATCGCAGATGTGTCTCACGAATTGAAAACACCGCTGACCACCATTCGAGGACTGGTGGAATGGCTGAACACAGCGGATGTGTCAGCAGAAGAGAAAGAGAAATGCTATTCCTTAATTACTGACGAGACAAAACGTATGCTGCGCCTCGTCAATGAAAATATGGATTATGAGAAAATTAGATCGAATCAAATTACCCTTCAGAAATTTCACTATCCACTCATTGACACATTTGAAGTGATGAAAGAACAGCTGGGCCGAATCGCCGAAGAGAAAAACAATCAGCTGATCGTGGATGTTGATCCCAAGCTAAAGGTTTATGCGGATTATGACAGGCTCATTCAAATGCTTGTCAATATCACAAAGAACGCGATTCAATTCACAGAAGGTGGTCGTATTTACTTAAGAGGAAAACAAGGAAATCAAGAGACGATCATTGAAGTGGAAGACACAGGCATTGGCATTGCGCCAGATGAAGTCAAACACATATGGGAACGTTTTTATAAAGCGGATATCTCAAGAACGAATACACCGTATGGAGAATATGGATTGGGCTTGTCCATCGTGAAGCAGCTTGTGGACTTACATGAAGGGCATATTGATATGAAAAGTGAAAAAAACAATGGAACGACATTTACCATTCGACTGCCGTTTCCAGAAGAAAAGGGCTAAAATGAAGTTCATTTTAGCCCTTTTTGGTGAATCACCACTTATTCATTTTTGGTAAACGTTAACCCAATATGAGCAAGTGCCTGCGGTAAATCTTTTCGGATGGTGATGTCTTTAAACGATATATTGGATTGAATCGCACTTAAAGCAAGGTCTTGTTTAATGCCTGTTAAAACTGCCGAAATTCCTAAAAGTCTCAGCGTTTGTGCGTAGCTGACCAAATATTGAATGCTCTGTTCATTCAGGCTTTTTGTTCCCGATACATCAATAACCAAATGAGAGAGCGACAGCCTGTAGCTTTCCTGTAAAATGGTTTCCAAAATATGCTGAGCACGTGTCTCTTCAATATCACCAAGCAGAGGAAGCACGGCGACACCGTCAACAACTGGTACGATCGGTACAGACAATTGCTGAATCTGCCTGTTGGCACGGTCTAGCTCGAGAACGTAGCTTAATAAAGAAGCCATCGTTTCAAACATATACACATGCTCTTCTGTGAAATGATTTGGTCTCACATCAAGTCCGCAAATCGTTCCGTAGTTCGTCCCATCTGTGAAATCAATGGGAACCCCAATGAACGAGCCGCCTTGAAGATTTTTCGTGACCTCTAAGTATTTAAAACGGTCATCTTTCGAAATGTCAGGGATCACAAGTGTAGCCTGATGGTCGACCGCCAGCTTGCAAAATGTCTTTTCATAAGGAAGTTCTTCCCCTTCTTCAAGAAGCTGCTCGTCATGATTTAACACTTTTACAATTTGATTGGTGTTTTGATCATTTTTAGCGATAAACAGTGTATTCACACCAATGAATTGACTCATCATGTTTAAAATACTAGTAGAAGCATCATGAAAATTGCGAAACTGTTTTAATAGTTGTTGACGAGGCATTGTTTTAGGACTCCTTGTAGCTCCGATCATAGGTCGGAACGGATAGTTGATTTGTATCTATCATACAAAATCAAACGAGAAATAGATACACTTTAATGCGCAGAGAACTCGAATCGGTGAGAGGAAAAAAGACTGCCGGATCTTAAGATCTGGCAGCCTGCTGATTAAAGGGAGACAGGGACAGTAGACATAGAGAAAAATTCCTCATATAAGGCTTGAACAGCTTCTTTTTCTTGAGCCGCTTTGACGCCAAACATCATGCTGACCTCTGAAGAACCTTGATTGATCATTTCAATATTGACCTTCGCTTTTGACAGCGCTTTTGCCGCTCTTGCTGTTGTG